>JALHSV010000269.1 GCA_022865525.1 Thermodesulfovibrionales bacterium | reverse complement strand
TCAATTGCAGCCCTGAGGCCCGCAACGCCGCTTCCGATAATAAGAAAATCCACATGTTCTTCTTTCATATACCAGCAAGGATAAAGAATGCAGGACAGGAAATCAAGTAAAACCTATCTCAAAATAAGTAATTTCGCGAAGAATCCGTCACCCCCGCGAAGGCGGGGGTCCATTTAAAGCTTCGGAAAACATGGATTCCCGCCGGAGTTTACCCTCGTGAAGACGGGGGCGGGAATGACGCCCATGTGCGGACCGACGATGAAGTTGATACTATTTCATCCTTTCGATCTGATCGAGTATCTCAAGAATTTTATCAGTAATCAGCTTCATTGCCTTTTCCCCTTTTTTTGCTGTCGCTTTCCCCGGATTTCCCCATACACCTCCGGTCCAGTAGCGTACTTTATTCCTTACCACAAAAGGTTTCGGAATTTGCGGATATTCTTCCGGTGCCCTCCCCTTTACCAGATTCGGTGACAAGAAAAGCATCATCGAGGTCTCCAGTTCCCCTGCATGAGAATCATTCGGGGTCTCTGTCATCTCTGATAACTCTCTCCACAGAAGGTCGTACGGCGAAAAAACCGCAATCCTCACCTTACTGAGCTGTTCTACGAGCAGTTCAGCTGTTTCTTTTAATGCTGACATATGCAGGCTGCCGCCATGGCCTGATACAAGCAGAAATTTCCGCAGCCCTTTTTTATATGCCTCTGTAACAAGATCATAGGAAAACCGCCTGAGGGTCTCGGGTGTTATGCTTATTGTTCCGGGATAATCTTTTGTCGTCGTGCAAACACCGTAAGAGACTATAGGAGCAAGAAAAAACTTCTTCTTCTGTGCAGCTGCCTTCAGGGCTTCCTGGATAATAAAAGAATCCGTGTTCAGGGGCAGATGGCTTCCATGCTCCTCGATTGTTCCAAAGGGAAAGACAATCGTCTTCGTCTCTCTGAGATATCTCTTGAATTCATGCATGGTGATACTCTCTAATATGTACATGGTCTTTCTCCTGTTTTATTTTCCTCCATTTTACAAAGATATGAAGCTCAATTGAAACCCTGAATTGCTATAATAAAAGCCAGTATCGTAAGGAATGCAAAGGAGGTCACTTATGTCTAAGGTATGTTTTGCATCGGCAAGGGCAAAAAAATGGAAATACGAGGACAGCATGCCTGGCAAGCTTGAAATCCTGCTCAAGGAATTTCATGTATCGAATTATTTTGAGCCCCGGGAATGGGTTGCAGTAAAGACCCATTTCGGCTCCGAAGGTGCTCATAGAATTGTGCGGCCAATTTTCTTGCGGAAGGTTGTTGATGCGCTGCACAGCATAGGTGCAAAACCCTTTGTTACGGATACCGTAAGGATCAAAGGCCTCGATTACCTTGAAGTGGCAAACCAGAACGGGATTAACCACCTCTCGGTCGGGGCTCCGGTTATACTCGCTGACGGGCTTTACGGGCACGATAATCTCATGGTGAAGGCAGGAGAAATACTTGGTGAGATCGCCGTTTCAAGCGTCATCCACGACGTGCCTGCAATGGTTGTATGCTCCCATATAAAAGGACATATTCAGGCGGGGTACGGTGGAGCAATTAAGAATGTGGCAATGGGGGGTGTGAGCTCCCGCCATAGGGACTGTGGCTGGAAATGCGGCAGGGGTGCCATGCATACGCTCGGCGAGGGGATACTTTCCTGGGATAAAGAGAAATGTGAACTCTGCTATCAGTGTATGGAGATCTGCCCACTTGATGTTATCAAATTTGTGAACGAAGAACTGCAGTGGGACAGCAATGAATGCTGGAGATGCGGCAGGTGTGAACGTGTCTGCCAGTCTGATGCGCTTTCACTCCCGGGGAATGATGACCGGTTTATGCGTTCACTCGCAGAGGCCGCAAAGGCTGTCCTCAGTACTTTCAAAGCGAATAAGGTCATATATATAAATTTTCTGACAGAAATACAGCCTGAATGTGACTGCATGCCTGTTGCTGATGTCCCCGTTATTCAGGATCAGGGGATCATGATATCCGATGATATCGTTGCAATCGAACAGGCAAGCGTTGATTTTCTTCTGAAAGCAGCTCCGCTGCCACAGTCTGTCATCGAAGAAAAAAGTATCGTCTCAGGAGATGACATTCTTCTGAAACTCAGCGAAAAGCCATATCATATCCAGATCGAAGAATCAGAACGGCTTGGCCTGGGAAGCAGGAACTACGAATTGATTGAACTGGCCTGAAAATTTGAATGCTGCTGCCCGTGGGAGTTGGGCAGCAGCATTAGGGGAGATAACGATGCATTTGATAATTAATACCATTGCCGAAAGCCTTTTGTCAAGATTAATTTCGCCCGATATAATTATGTCCTGTAGGTGGCGTTTACCCTGATATATTCCTCGGTCAGATCACAGGTCAGTACCCTCGCAGATGATCTCCCGAGATGCAGGTCAATGACTATCTGAATATCCTTCCCTCTGAGAACCTTGTTTGCCTCTTCATCCATCTCGTTAGACAATCCCCTGCGCACAACATTTACTTTTCCAAAATATATATCAATCTTCTCTTCTGCGAGGCTGATGCCTGAATAACCGAGAGCCGCCATAATCCGGCCCCAGTTTGCATCGTTTCCATAGAGTGCTGTCTTGACAAGATTTGAGTTTGCCACCGAAAATGCAGCCCTTTCAGCGTCAGTCTCGCTTCGCGCTCCCTTCACTTCTATTTCTATAAACTTTGTTGCACCTTCACCGTCCCGGGCGATGAGCTTTGAAAGTTCATAGGTAACGTCAGAGAGTACATCCTGGAAGACTCTGTATGATTTGCTTTTCCCCGTGATCACCGGGTTTCCGAGCATTCCGTTTGCCATGATCAGGACCGTATCATTGGTGGACATATCGCCATCGACAGTGATTCTGTTCAATGACCTTTTCACCGCATCACGCAATGCTTTGTCCAGCGTCCTCTGGTTGACCGCGATATCAGTCATGAGAAAGCAGAGCATGGTTGCCATATGCGGGCAGATCATACCGGCACCTTTGCAGATTCCGGTTATGGTCCCGGTTTTACCATTCATCTCCACTGTTCTCGAAATAACTTTAGGGAATGTGTCAGTCGTCATAATTGC
>JALHSV010000268.1 GCA_022865525.1 Thermodesulfovibrionales bacterium | reverse complement strand
TCAAAAGCTATTGCGATAAACCCAAAAAGTGATGTTACCTACGATAATCGTGGATTGACCTATAAAGATAAGGGCAAATATGATCTGGCTATCAGAGATTATTCCAAAGCTATTAAACTGAACCCAAAGATTGCTTCTTTCTATCGCCACAGAGGCAGTGCGTATGACTTGTACGCAATTTCGTCGGGCTTCACGCACTCTAAAATAGTTAAAGTAGATACATATGATGAGATTATCTATGATGATCATGGATCTAAGTATTATAGACCATTAGTGGATATGGCTATCGCAGACTACACCAAGGCCATTGAGGTGGATCCAAATTACGCATTAACCTACAACAGCCGGGGAAATATATATTCTAATATAGGTGAATATGACATTGCAATCGCAGATTATTCCAAGGCCATCAATCTAAAGCCAAATGATCCTGTTATTTACCAGAACCGTGGTTTTGCTTTTGCAAAGAAGGGTGAATATAATCTTGCAGTCGCTGATTATTCAAAGGCCATCGAACTAGTTCAAAATGATACTCTTGCCTACCGGAAGCGTGCTGATGCGTATAAAAAGCTGGGCAAAGATGATCTGGCTGCTGCGGATTACTCCAAAGCAAAAGCTATGGAACAAGCTCCAGATGATGCTGTTGACTCCAACAAGCAAGGTGTTGTTCATTACAATAAAGGCGAATACGACATAGCAATCCCGGATTTCTCCAAGGCCATTGAACTGGATCAAAATTATACTCTTGCCTACCGTAACCGTGCTGATGTGTATAGAAAGCTGGGCAAGCATGATCTGGCCATCGCGGACTACTCAAAGGCGATCGAATTGAATCCTAATGATAAGATTGCATACAATAACCGGGGGGTTGCGTACTTTGCGAAAGGTAAATACGATCTGGCGGTTGCTGAATTCTCCAAGGCTATTGAGATGGATCAAGATTATGCTCTTTTTTACCGAAACCGGGCTGATGCGTATAAAAAGATGGGCAAAGATGATCTGGCTACGGCGGATTATTCCAAAGTAAAAGCCCTTTCATTTGGAAAGAGGAAGACAGAAGTGAGCCCATAGGAAATTGCGGAACTAGTGAAACTAGGGACAGTCACGAATGGCGGTTCCTTAAGCGGCATAGCTCTTCCTCCATTCGGCACGAGTCGTCTTTAATCTCGGGTAATGTTTATTTTCTCTGGTAACTGCTCTTGGTTCAATTCTGCCTGGCCGCCAAGGTACAACATTCGACGCAATTTCCACAAGCATCGCATTATATATTTGCGGCAATTTCCAGAGCGGTTCGATTGCTAAAGAAGGCGCATAAGTCAATATGGCACGAACCGCGCCGACAAAACTAATTCGCATAGGATCAACATTATTGGCAACAGCCGACTCCAGCATGATCATACGTATGATATTCACCGCTATTACACGAGCGGCAAGCTCCTTTCGAATTGCCGCAGGGCTTTTACTCCTCAGTATATCGGCAGAGGCGTTTATTTTCAGGCATTGAAGAAGCGTTTCGATTCGCCATCTTTTCCCATACAACTGTGTGAGTTCGTTGGCCGGATAAACAGTCTCATCCAGCAAAGAACCGGCCAGCCACACCACCGTTCGTTGCCCCCGTATCCGAACAACATATTGAGTGAAGCGAACCATAATTCTCTCAGGCAAATCGGGATTCTTTTTTCTGTATATCGGGTTGATATTCAACCAGCCGACAAAATCATTTTGGCTGTATGACCAGAGACGCTTTATGCGTGACATCTTCAGATTCTGATGAGCACGAGTGAGATATTCCAGTCCCAAAGATTGATAGAACCAGTAAAAGTGCGCAGCCGCAAAATGCCGGTCTGCGACCAGTAAATCACCTTTTCGCAGCTTATTCAGTAATGGAGCGAGTAATGCGTTTTCATCATCCCGATATCGACCAAGATTATAGTCCAGGATAATCATAGTATTGCACAAACACAGTGAAACCATGCGGGCCAGTGGATATCTGCTGGTGCCATAACGTCCGGTGCAGGTGCCAAACTCATCGTGTAGGTCCTGCTCATCAGGCATCGACACGCACGTTCCATCGGCAAGCACTACTCGATGTCCATGCCACTTGTCATGTGATTCGGAAAGCTCCTGGCCCTTCCGAGAAATGTAGTCTAAAAGCTTATGCCATAATTTCACAGGTAGCCTTGAGCGAGCCTTGCTTACTGTAGCTGCTGATGGGGACAGCCCCGCCAATTGTGGAAACTTACTCGTCATAGCAGACCATAATACCTGCCAGCTTGCATTAAAAGAATCTTCCGGCCAAATCGCCGCCATGACCATATGAAGGACAGTTACAATTGGTGTTATGATACGCTCTCGATATTGATATCCGATATCATCACAGATACGAATTATCGTACTGTCCGGCAAAACTTTTCTGATAGAGTTTAAGCTGACTTGTTCAAGCTTGTCTGAGATTTTTTCATGTTTTTCAGCAGAAGTGACGATACTGTTTTTAGACATCTTATGGTCTCCTTTTTTTGATAAAAGTTGTGTTCACTACCTTTATCGGATATGGGAGACCTTTTTTCTTAATCTCCTTAAGGAACCGCCATTCGGGAC
>JALHSV010000267.1 GCA_022865525.1 Thermodesulfovibrionales bacterium | reverse complement strand
TGCGGACTTGTAAGAAATCTTAAATCCCATGAGATCGTAGACCAGATAATTGCGGTCAACAGAATTATCAATCCGGCGAAGGTGACCAATATCGTCCTTATGGGCATGGGAGAGCCTCTTGCGAATTTCGATGAGGTTGTGGATGCCCTCTGGATAATTGTTGAGTTTCTTGGCATTTCTAAACGAAAAATAACTCTCTCGACAGCAGGGATTGTTCCGAATATTTTCCTCCTGCCCCAAAAAGCTCCGGAGATCAACCTTGCTATTTCTTTGAATGCAACAACTGATGAAGTAAGAAATGAGATCATGCCTGTGAATAAAAGATATCCGATAAAATCGCTTATTGATGCATGCAAAAAATATCCTCTTCAGCCGGGAAGAAGGATAACTTTTGAATACGTGATGATTAATGGGAAAAATGATTCTCATGAGGATGCTTACAGACTGTTAAAGCTTCTTTCAGGAATACGTTGCAAGGTTAACCTTATCCCGATAAACCCTTATCCCGGATGTGAGCTGAAAAGGTCTCCGGATGAAAAGATTATTGCTTTTCAGAAAATACTTTTGAAAAACAATCTAAGAGCATTCATACGCGAGAGCAGGGGGCAGGATATCCTCGCTGCCTGCGGCCAGTTGAGGGCAGGATATAAGCCATAAGGAAAATCTTTCGGGTAGAGTGGAGTATATCTGCCGTTAATCTTTTTTCGAGATTTACGCTGTCCTGCTCGAAATAATTGTTCCGAAAATTTCGAGCAGGACCTGATCAGCAGATGAACTACTTGAACTGTGGAGGGACTTGGCCACCCGGACCACCGGGACCGCCTCTTTTTCTCATATCATCACGGTGCTCTTTCATCTCGGCCTTATGTTTAGCCCTGCAGGCCATTAGGTCGTCTTGGTTGTTAGCTGCTTGTACGCAAGTCTTTTCCTGCTGAAGGCTGGACATCCGCTCTTCGAGTTTTTTCAGATGATCAACCTTCATCTGTTCAAAGTTAGGGGCTGTCTCTTTCGGTGGTTGACTGCCTTCGATTGCAAATGCCGATACTGGTAATACCAGCGATAGTGCTGCTACTACTGCAATGACTACTCTTTTCATGATTCCTCCTTTAGCAATAGACTGATTTTCTGATGTTTAAGAATAAAAGAAAAATATGAAGATATGACGAAGGAAATATGAAAAAAGCATGAAGATTCATAAATCTTATTTTGTAGATTATCAGTGGAGAATACTTTTTGATACTAACCAGTGATTACAACAGGATCGATTTCGTGTTAATTGAGAGAGCTTTACCTGATGATAAAATCGAAGGGATAGGAATAAAGCAGGCTTCGATCAGGCCAAGAATTCTCACTGTTGACAGGCTGAAGCCAACAAGCATTGACCAGAGGACATAACTGTTGAGAAAAAAGTATCTTCGGGTTGGAGACATGCAAACGCTTTGGGAAAAAAATATTTGGAAGAACAGGTTAAAGCGATTGTTAAATCTGCCCAATCTTAGTTTCACTACATTTGATTTCTAAAGCCATTTCCTGTAATGTTATATTGTGAGCGCCAAAACCGGTCATAATAAGCCCGTCAAGGCCACACAAAATATAACACGCGGTCC
>JALHSV010000266.1 GCA_022865525.1 Thermodesulfovibrionales bacterium | reverse complement strand
GGTATTCTGATTTTCTTTAAAGATTCTTTATGGTGATTGATAATCTTCATGAACCTTTGAGAAAAAATCAGCGAGTCTATCAGCTCTCTTCTCCCAGCTGAATTCATCAGCTGTTTGGTAAGCATTCAGGGCGAGAGTTTTAGCCAGGTTGCGATTATTGAGTACAGAGGTAATTTTTTCTGCCAAATCCTGAGGGTCTTCAGGGTTAGCCAATAGTATGTCTTTACCGTCTGTGACTTCTTCCCGAATGGAGGGTAAATCAACCGCTACAATCGGCTTTCCCATCGCCATGTACTCATAGAGTTTCGTATGGGCAGAATAGCGCCTTTTCCCCCTGTTCAAAGCACAAATAACCATCACATCAGCATCCCGGGCTATTTCCGGAACCCGGTGAGGGTTGACGAAACCATGGAAATCAATTCTCTCATTTAGATACATAGTTGCTGCAAGATTTTTAAGCCTCTTCAGATCTTTTTCACGGCCTCCGATAATACTCAATCGGGCATCCGGCAAAAAGCGCATGGCGGTTACAAGAATATCAACCCCTTGCGCAGGATAGAGTTGTCCGACATACCCGACAGTTTTATGTCCGTTCTGGTGTTCAGGAAATGGGGCTTTCCCTGCTGCAAGGGGAACCTTCACAACAGGTATCCCGGATACACGATATGTCTCTTTCAGTATATCCCCGAATACATTCAAGAGAACAACAATACCGTGCACGCGGTGAAAAACATAATCCTCGCTCTTCTCTTTTTCAGGGCAGGAATCATAAAATTTTTTTATTTTTAAGTCATGGGCCTCAATCACGAACGGGAGACGCAGGAATCTTCTGAATTTCAGCAGGAAGCGGGCCAGTTTGATCTCCCGCAGATAGATGATATCCGCCATGCCTTTTCTCCTGAGACTGAAAAGTTTCAGGAGACAGAAAAAATTGAATACAGCATGCCATGAGAACGTCCTTCCCCTTGCCATCGGAATCCGGATGACTTCAAATTCAGGGATTGGATGCAATCCGTAATAGGAAAATATAGTATCCCCTCTTAAGGGGGCACCGGTAATGATCTTTACACAATGGCCTGATCTGGCAAGTGCATAACAGGTCCGCATAATCACAATATCATGGGCTTTGCCCCCCATGAGACGCTGATTGTGAAGATAAATGATGGATAAGGGCTTTTTCTGTGTCATGAAATCAGAACTCAGTTCAAAGGGTCAGAACGTCGTATCCCTCAGGTATTTATGCAAATTCTATCTTAAGAAATTATAATACTATAAATGCTCTTTATTAATACACGCACGCTTCGCCGGAATTCATAAGATGCGCATGGGGACCAAAAGGAGGTTTATCATTCTATGATGACAGTTTTCATAGGGGGGCATCCGCGGAGCGGAACCACTTTATTGGGAGCGATGATCGGTGCTCACAGCGGATGTGTCTGTACTCCGGAATCACAATTTAAAACCCGCACTCTTCGCCATTCGTCCGTCGAACAGAAAGGCGGGATTGATATCTCTGCAGCATGCAACGTGATCAAACAGGAGTGGCGTTTCAATATCTGGGGACTTGATCTCAGCGATCTTCCTTACGGGCAAATACATGCATATCCGGAACTCGTCCTCTGGATTGTGAAAAAATATGGTGAGAAAACCGGCAAAAAAAATGCACACATCTGGGTCGACCATACACCATCGAACATAAAAAATGCTGATTCACTT
>JALHSV010000005.1 GCA_022865525.1 Thermodesulfovibrionales bacterium | reverse complement strand
TTGATATTTTTTCGCTTCCTTGCCTGGGTGAGGGCGGTGAAGATATCTCCGGCTCCCCTTCAATTCAAAAACAACGCGTGAGCCTTCTCCTTCACGTACATCACCACCAATGGCTGTTACCAGGGCTTCTATGTCAGTGAAAACAATTCCCGCTCTCGTAGGCGTAGCAAAGATCGCTTCAAGCGTACGACGGTATTTTGCCTTCACAAATTATGATAATATATTATGTCATCACATGCAAGCACTATCTGATAGCATAGAGCAGCGGCGACAATCTGAAGACAAAGTGACAAGGGTTCGAGGAGGGAAAGCCTATTTTTTAGTTTTTTCTCGTGGGATTGTTTTTAAACAAGAAGGGCGTTGACAAGCTTTTTTATACCATTACAAAACCCATGGTCTGAAAATGCTTATCATAGGTAAACGCCTTTTTTATCTTGAATTTGTTCATGATGGAAAAACTGACAGCATCAGTGTAGCTGAAATCCTGATCGATATACCTCTTTAATATTTCTTCCGCCTCTTTCTCTATATCAAAAGTTGCATGAAGCCTCTTAATCCTTGGACTTCCATTCATATGATCAAGAAAATCAACAGCAGCATTATGTCCAAGTCCTTTTAATATCAGTATGTATGATTCAGCAACAACAAGATTGCTTGTTACCAGTTCCTTATATGATTGAAGCAGTGAGGGAAAAATTGAGGCAGCATCTTTATGGTGTGCATCATCTTCATCCGCAAGCGCAAACCATGCGCCGGTGTCGACAAAGATACTCTCCAAAGAGACTATCTCCTCTTCCGATGTAAAGGGGCGGTATCCGGAAGAATATCTTCTGTTTTTTTGCGGTTAGATGTGAAGCGAGTGAGGTAGATATCATGCTTTTTTGAAATATCTTCTTTACCAGACTTCCCTAATCCAATAATATTCAGGGCCGGATCTTCCTCTACAGGCAAATTGCCCAGATAGGTATCGAGACTGCGCCGTATTATTTCAGCTTTAGAGGTTCCCTTTTTTTTGGCGATACTTTCAAGCAATAGTTCCTGCTTCGGTTCAATATAAATCTGTAAAGGTTTTTTCTTTAATGTTCTCATGATATAAACTATACATCATAAATGATGATGTGTCAATTATTGCAGTATAATAGGAATGTTTATATTGTTCCTCAATCTGCATAGGCCCCGCAGGTCTTCCGGGAAAGATGAAAGTTGATGGTGGATCATTGTATCTGCATTTTCTGAAAACCAATCAGTTGTCTTACCTACGCACTTCCCACACCACTTTCATGCTTGCAGAAAAGAGCTATTAAATATATACTTATAATATATATTTAATGGGAGGTGTGCTGTGAAGACCGCGAAGCTTTTTCAGAACGGACAAAGTCAGGCTGTTCGGTTGCCCAAGGAATTTCGATTTGAAGAGGATTATGTGTTTATTAAGAAGTCCGGAAATGTTGTCATACTCATTCCTGCCAAAGGGTCGTGGGAGTCGTTGTTGAATAGCCTCAACAAATTCTCCGATGACTTTATGACTGAGAGACAACAGCCCGGGATTCAAAAGAGAGAAGCACTCTGATGAAGTTTATGCTCGATACCGATACCTGCTTTTACATCATCAAAAAGAAGCCTTCAACAGTGCTCAGGCAGTTGGCAGTTCATTCTGTTGGAGATATCGGCATTTCCTCTATAACACTCGCTGAACTGCAGTATGGCGCGGCCAAAAGCCGCTATGTCCAGAGGAATCAACAGGCTCTGAGCGAATTCATGGTGCCTTTTGAAATCGCTGGATTTGACGAAAAGGCAGCTGAACATTACGGATCTATCCGTGCTGATCTTGAGAAGAAGGGTAAGGCTATAGGCTCTATGGACATGCTCATCGGAGCACATGCCCTGAGCCTTGAGGTAACACTCGTGACAAACAATGTAAAGGAATTCAGGCAAATCAAGGATCTGATAGTTGCAAACTGGACGATCTGAAAGAGAGGCTGACTATCATCTCCTTTTAATACTGCACGTACCCTTCGATGAAGAAATCATCCCCGGTCTTCCTGATGCTGATGTCTTTTAATCTGTATGCTTCTTCAAGTCTACGAAAGGTTTTTCCGCCGACAGCTGGATAAGAGTCCTTCCCGCCGATAATCTTGGGTGCAATGAAGAGTATCACCTTATCGACGATTCCATCTTCAAGTGCATGGGCATTTAATGAAGAGCCGCCTTCTATGAGTACAGAAGTGATCTGAAGTTTCCCGAGCCGTTCCATGAGCCACGGTAAATCGAGTTTTTCTTTGAAGCGAATTATTTTGATGCCGGCTTTTTCGAGATGATCTGCCTTATCCCCAATACTTCTTGTGACGATGATCGTTTCTGGTGGTACTTTCAGGATATTGGCATGAAGCGGGATTTCAAGGTTAGGATCGATAACGATTCTTACCGGATTTTTACTGCCGCGGAAGCGCGCAGTGAGGTGCGGATTATCAGCCTTCACCGTTCCGATGGCGGTCAGAACTGCATCAACACTGCTCCGCAGGCGATGAACCTGTTTTCTTGCCTTTTCCCCGGTGATCCATTTTGACTCTCCTTCAGGTGTAGCAATCTTCCCGTCGAGGGTCATGGCGATTTTGAGCGTCACGAAAGGTTTTCCGGTGGTTATATATTTGATATATGCCTCATTAAGCCTCTGCGCCCTGTCTTCAAGAAGTCCGGTTCGGACTTCTATTCCTGCCCTCTGCAGTTCGGCTATCCCCATGCCTGAAACCTGAGGGTTCGGATCCTTCATAGCGATGATCACCTTCTTGATACCGGCACGGATAATCGCTTTTGTGCAGGGAGGGGTTCGCTTTTCTGTATGGCAGCATGGCTCAAGATTGATATAGAGGGTGGAACCACTGGCCTTCTCTCCGGCTTTTGCGATCACAAGGGCTTCGGCATGGGGCGTCCCGGCTTTTCGATGAAAATCTTCAGATAGGATTCTGCCGTTTTTTACCAGGACAGCTCCAACCAAGGGATTGGGGCTTGTCATCCCCTGTGCCCTAACAGCGAGTCTGAGTGTTCGTTTTATGTACTGTTCGTCGGTCATAAATGAACTCTGTAGATGCATTATTTAAAGTCTGTCTGCAAATTATAATTTGTCATTCCACGACTCGATCGGGGAATCCAGTTTTTTTACAGATTCTGGATTGTCCGGTCAAGCCGGACAATGACAACATATGACTTTATGGACAGACATTATATAAGATTGTTTTCATGTTCATTCATGATATCGTTGTTATCGGGATTAGCGAAAGCTATGAATAATTCTCCCTATTATAGGGAATTGTGTATTTTATTTCTAACTCCTTAATTAATCTGCTATAATACGTGCATATGAACCAGGCTTGGTTATGGATAATAGGGATTGCGATTGCGGTAACAGCGGGATATGTTATTTCCCTGATTATAGAACTGAAAAAGACCGTGCGCGCTTTGAATGAA
>JALHSV010000265.1 GCA_022865525.1 Thermodesulfovibrionales bacterium | reverse complement strand
GATGATGCAATCACTATCCTCGGGCATCACAATATCGCAGCGAAATCTCGATCCTCGTATCCCAAATATTCCATTGAGGAGACCATTCTCCAGTCGCCTGATATAATTTTCATTGGGAAGGGACATGCGGACATAAGGGACATGTCCAAAGGTCTTCTGAAAAAGTTATCCCGGGTCCCTGCGGTAAAGAATCACCGGGTATTTTTTATCAGTGACAATCTTTACAGGCTCGGGCCCCGGGTCATATATGGTATTGAGGAAATGGCCGCATGTCTAAAATAAAACTCACCTCTCTCTTCTGTGCCGCTCTTTTTGTCATTCTTCTCTCTCTCTTCCTCGGGTCTCATGTGATAAACCCTTTTCAGGCCAGTGACGTTGAGCGGGAGATTCTCATTTCGATACGACTTCCACGAGTTATTGTTGCAGTGCTCATGGGGATGGCGTTAGGAGCGTCAGGTGCTGTGCTTCAGGGCATATTGAAAAACCCCCTTGCAGACCCCTATATCCTTGGGATTTCGAGCGGAGCAGCACTGTCCGCAACGCTTGGGCTTCTTTCCGGTGTATATATTTTTGGGAAATTCAGCATACCGTTCACTGCCTTTATCGGTGCGTCTTTCATCAGTATCATAGTCGGTGTTTTCGGCTGGAAGGAAGGTAAACTTTTACCGGAGCGTCTTCTTCTTGCCGGTGTAGGTCTCAGCTTTCTCTTATCTGCCATGCTTATGTTCCTCATCAGCATTTCATCACATGAAGGTATCAGAAGGGCAGTTCTCTGGATATTCGGAGATCTGTCTATTGCTGACTGGTCGATGATTCCGTATGGCATCGTGTTTATCATCGCAGGTTTGTATATCTCGGTCTCAAGGGCAAAAGCCCTTAATGCCCTGATGCTCGGAGACGAGATTGCCCATAGTCTGGGTTTTGCTGTTCATAAAGAAAGGCTCCTGTTTTTTCTATCGATTTCGCTTATGACCTCGGCATCGGTATCTCTGGGCGGGACAATCGGATTTATCGGCCTTCTCATCCCTCACATGGTCAGATTTATCATGGGATCAGACAACAGATTCGTTGTGCCAGTGTCTGCTCTATACGGAGGGGTATTCCTTTGTATTGCGGATTTGATCGGCAGATCCCTCTTGCCTCCAATGGAGATCCCTTCAGGGATCATCACTGCACTGGTCGGATCTCCATATTTTCTCTATCTGTTACGGAAGCGCGATGTCCTCACTGCGTGAGGATCCCGGGCAACGCCTTTGAATCCGGCGACTTTCCTATGAAATTTTCTTTTTCACAGCCTTGACTGTCTTGGCAACTTTCTTTTCTACAGCTTTCGCTGTTTTGGTGAATTTTTTCTTTACAGACTTTGCCTGTTTTGTTACCTTTTTCTTCACTTCCTCTGCTTTCTTCGCAACCTTTTTCCCAATCTTCGTAGCCATCTTTTCCTCCTTCAGTTTTTTTTACAACCGTGAAATCCTAACAGGAAGTGTTCCTGACGTCAACCATACGTGAGAAACATGCAGACGTGAGAAAAGAGTTCTCTCATCCGACCCGATGAGGCTCCAGGAGCTCTTTGAGAACTGTGCGGGATTTCCTTTCAATCTTATCATGAAGGCTTTTTCCAAAAGCATCCATCGTCACAATCGCGGGAAAATCATTCACCTCCAGAATCCACATTGCCTCTGTCATGCCGAACTCCTCAAGTTTCCAGACCCCTGATACGCGTTTCACCCTGTCGGCGAGATAGACCGCTGCACCACCAATCGTATGCAGGTACACACAGCCAAATTCTTTGAGGGCATGCAGAGTCCGCCTTCCCATACCTCCTTTTCCCATTGCACCCCTTATGCCATACTCTTCAATAATGCGTGATTCATACATTTCAACCCGCATACTGGTTGTTGGGCCACCTGCGATACATCGGTAGCCCTGGGGAGTCTTCTCAATAATCGGCCCGCAGTGGTAAAGAATAGTGCCCTCGAGATTGAATGGTATCCGTTCCTTCGGCGGTCTTTCATTGAACAAATATGTATGCAGCTTATCCCTTCCTGTAACGAGCAATCCTTGTATGAGAACTACATCACCAACATGCAAATCCAGGACGTCTTTCCTCGTCATAGGAAGATTTAATGATTTTGTCCTTTTGATTTTAAAATCCCCCCTATCTTTTTCTTGCCTAATTCATAGCGAACGCTATTCCAAAGGCTGTCCTTCCCGCCCGTCGGGAATCCTTCTGATTCCCCCTTAGAAAAGGGGGATAAAGGGGGTTATTTTGAAGAAAGATTCCGGCCAAGCCGGAATGACAGATTTGAAGATCTTTAGAGATTAACAGTATATTTTTTCTCATCAATTTTGTATTTTGTATTTTGAACTTTTCATATCCCATATCATTCTTGCCCTTCTGTCTGCCCAGCAGGAAACCGATATGTCGACGAAATATGATGCCGGATGTCTGTGGTTAATACCGATCTTGACTCCAAGGGATGTTGTTCTGCCTCCCAACCCGATTGTGCCTATGCCCAGTGAATTAACATCATCAATGATCCTCTTTTCGAGCCTGGATAAGACAGGATACCGGTTTACATCATCGAGCCTCCTCAAGAGTTGCTCTTTTGAAAGCCTCGTGACCTGATCCTTCGTTGCCCCGATCCCTACGCCGATTATATAGGGAGGGCATCCCTTCCCCTGCGCTTTATATACCGTGTCAAGGACGCATTTCCTCACGCCCTCCAGATCTCTTTCTGCGTGCAATTCTTCGAGCGGCAATTTGTAGAGCTGCCCGATATTTTCAGAACCAGAACCCTTCAGCATGAGGTCAATGACAAGGTTCCTGCCTTTTGTCTCATCGATATATATGACAGGGAATCCGATACCGGTATTGTCTCCGGAGTTCTTCTCTGTGAGAATGTCAACGGCATTCGGCCTTAAAGGAATCTCGCGTGTGGCGATTTGTGTTGCCTTGATTACCGTGCTCCTGATCTGAAGATGACTGAGGCCCACAGGCACTCTCACGAAAAAAACAGGGACTCCTGTATCCTGGCAAAGCGGACGAACCGTCTTCACGGCTCCGCTTATGTTTTCGAGCATTACAGAAAGTGCAAGAGCCGCATTCGATCCCTTCTTTTCTTTCCTGTGCACATTCTGCAGGGCACTTACAACATCGGCAGGAAGTGAAGTTGCGGCTTTTCTGTACAGTTCGACTATGGCGTTACGCAGATGAATCATGAATTATTAACAGTCTCATAATAATGATGCCAATAATATTTTTATAAAATCCCTTCTACCCTCCCTTTGCCAAAGGGAGGAATAATCCCCTCTTTGATTAACAGGGGCAAGGCCTATGGCTCGGAGCCAACGGCTCATAGAGGGAGATTTTCTGATAAATATCATTACCATTATGAGATCCTTTTTACTATATCATTTAACTATGAAAATATCCTGAACAGGAGGAATGTCACTGATGCTCCCATGAGGCTGCCAAGCACCACTTCCCATATGGTGTGTGCTCCTACTCCCACCCTGCTCTGTGCGATTATTACCGCGATAGCAAAGGAGAGCAGGGAAGCAACGAAGTTCTCTGTAATGTAGGTTGTGGCAACCCATGCTGAGAAAGCGAGTGCAGCATGTCCGCTCGGCATCCCGCCGCGCAAGGGGAGACCCTTCCCGAAATATGCCTTGGTGATAATGACAAGGATTAAAACGATAATAAATGCGATGAGTGCAATTTCTTCCTTCGAATGCTTCGTAATGGAGATTCCAGTATCGAAGGCCTCCCGCAGATAAGGGAATAAAATAATGTAGCCGATTATTGCCACACCACATACTGTTACAAGCACGGCACCTGCGGAGATATCCTTAGCAACCCGGGCTTTCTCGCTCTGTTCCGGTGATACCATATCGACTAATGTCTCTATTGCCGTATTGAACATTTCGGCCAGGAGTACCGCGATTACCGAAAGAGCTATAATAAGAAACTCCATGCGTGAGACGCCGAGGATGTAGCTTAAGAGAAGCACAGCTGCCGCACTGAAGTAATGATATCGCAGATGCCTCTGGGTTTTGGCAGCATGCAATATCCCTTCTATTGCAAAGTTGGCACTTCTCCACCACCGCCTGAAAAGCATAGAATCTATTCTCCCGGGGCTACGATTCTCGTCAGTTCCTTTATGAGGACCGTATTCTCCCTGTGTGATTTCACGGCAATCCTCATATACGAGCTGTCAAGTCCCTGAAAATCCGAGCAGTCTCGCACCAGTATGCCTTTGCTCCTGAGGCGCCGGCAGGCTTCGGGTGCAACGGCTGTTTTTACCAAATAGAAATTCGCATCCGAAGGGAAAAAGGTGATTCCCAGTTTCCGGAAACTCTTCTCAAGAAACACTTTCTCCTGCCGTATCACTGCCATCGACTCTTTCCTGTATGCTTTATCTTTCAGTGACACTGCCGCGGCCTTCTGTGCAAGGCTGTTCACCGTCCAGGGCTCTCTGCATTGCTGTAACCGTTCGATGAGATTCACGGGAAAGACTCCGTATCCGAACCGCAGCCCTGCAAGGGTATAAAAAGGTGTCATTGACCTCAGCACGATAAGATACGGATTGTCAGCGACTTCTTCTATCACCGAATTATCAGGACTGAAATCAATAAAAGCCTCGTCAACGACAAGATAACATTTCTGTTCCCTGGCTGCATCAGCAATTTTTTTGACATCCTGTCTTTTCAGAAGTCTTCCCGTGGGATTATTGGGATTACACAGGAAAGCCATCTCAAAAGGCAGTGATGAGTAATGATTGTTATGAGAAGCGTTTGTGCTCCATCCCCGCTGGAGAGCGTGAATATATTCTTCACCACTTATTGCATATCCGTCTTCTGCCTTCAAGACCACATGCTTTATCTGTGCTCGCTCATCCTGTCTCATCGCGCTATGAACAGCCCTTTCATATTCCGAATAGGTAGGTGCAGGAATGAGAACCCGCTGAGGACTGAAGGCCTTCGTTATCAGGCAAATGAGTTCCGTGCTTCCATTACCGCACAGTATCGTCCCAGGGTCAATGGCATGGTGTTGTCCCAGTCTCTTTCGTAACCTTTTTGCATCAGGGTCAGGATAACGATGAAGGTATTTCAGCTGTCTCCGTATCTCTGCTTTCACTTTTTTGGATACACCGAGCGGATTGACGGAAGCGCTGAAATCTATCACTTCTCTTTCCGGAATTTTCAATTCATCCGCAAGCCGGTAGATATTACCGCCATGTTCAGACTGATTCATGATATTTTTCCTCTTCTTCCTTGTTTCTTCCCATTAAGTATACTCTATACCATCACTGTGTTAAACTACTCCAGGCTTCCTTTCGTGCAAGGACTCCATGAAGATACCCCGAACGAACCAGCAGAAAATCCGTCAATTGAAAAAGCTTTACAAGACCAAAAAAAAAGAGATTATCTCTCGCCTTGAGGAATTTGGAAAATGCCTGAATGATAAAAATGATGAAGGGGTTTTCGGTGAGTTGGCCTTCTGTCTTCTGACGCCCCAATCAAAAGCACAATGCTGCTGGGATGCGATAAGAACAATCACCAGTCAGAATCTCCTCGTGGAAGGGACTGAAGATGATATAAAAGGGAAGCTGCACCGGGTCAGATTCCATAACAAGAAAGCCCGGTACCTTGTGGGAGCGAGGACACTGTTCCTGAACAAAGGGAGGCTTTCGATAAGATCTGCGCTGAAAAACCTTTCGGATGTTCATGAATGCAGGGAGCGGCTGGTGAGGGACATCAAGGGACTCGGATACAAGGAGGCAAGCCATTTTTTGAGGAATATCGGATTGGGTGATCGTGTCGCAATCCTGGACAGGCATATCCTGAAAAACTTAGTTCACTTCGATGTCATTCAGGAGATTCCTGCATCCATGAGCAGATCAGGGTATATGCAGATTGAACAGAAAATGGCAGATTTTGCACGTGAGATACACATTCCGCTCGCCCACCTCGACCTGCTGCTCTGGTACAAAGAAACAGGAGAAATATTTAAGTAAATTGATTTCTATATTGTGCCATTGAGCACGACCTCTTTATATCCGACGAGGAACTTCTTTCTCAACACCTTAATTGTTATTTTCTCTCCCCTCTTTTTATCAAACATGAAAATATTGACGTCATCAATATCCTCTATCTTCCAATCATTGAGTGAGAGGAGGATATCACCTTTTTCAAGTCCTGCACTCTTGGCAATACTGCCCGGCACCACTTTTCCGATTTCAACATGACCGTCGTGCTCCTTCAAAACAACACCGAGTTTCAACGTTGTCGGAGGAGCAACTGGCTCAGCAGTGACCAGATAATCCCCGATATCAGTATCAATAAATTCTCCACCGGGGAGAACAATAACATAGTCTTTCTTATTCAAACGGTAAGCCCTTTTGGGAATACCCGAGCCATACATGATGTGTCCTGCCCCTGCCAGTACAATCATCTGGTATCCGGGATTTTTTCTGAGGAACTCATCGATGGATCGTGCCATGGTTTCATCCCAGAGGATCTGTGCCTGATAAAAATTTTCAAAGGTTTTGTTCTCACGGCTTTTATGCTGTCTGAATACTTCATCCAGCCTGTTCCTGTATTCCTCATCGGACATATCCATCGAATCAGGCAATTCAGCCCGCTCTATATCGGTCAAACTGTCAAGACCATCTGTTGAAACTTTCTTTACTATCTCGGTCCAGAGGTTGAGGGCTATAATCGGGATTCTCTTTGCTTTTGCATATTCGATAATTTCCTGGTACAGGTTGTAATCGAATTGCCATCTCTTGAAATACTGCGTTCTCTTCAGAAACTCTTTTTCGCTCAGGGCACCCGAGAGGTAGTCATTGATGTCTTTCTGGAATGGCCTCTGAAACATCTCCATTCCTATGGCAAATTTGTGGCCTCTTTCATGGAGATTCATGATGATCTTCAGCTGGGTTTGGTGATCCTCATAATTCATATGGCGCTCACCCGCGTAAATAACCGTCTTGTTGAGGATATTGTCGAAATCATCTTCGAGTTTGGTCAACTTCCCGGGCTGAATGGTCAGCAGCGGTTTATGTAAATTGAATACTATGCCCCGTGCAGCCTCCCCGGCAGTCTTCTCCACATTCTTCCCATTTCTGAATCTGACAGAGGAATATCGGTCCATGTGTGATATTGTCTCTTGAGATGGAATGTCCTCCTTCGTATCTGCATAAGCTATAGCAATAACTTTTGACTGGTTCAGTGGATTTTTCCTTAGGGAAAGAGAGAATCCTGTCGCCGGCACCTCGATATGCCCAAAGAGTCTTTTCACCACCCGATTTTCATTTCCAAAAATAAGCAATGAATGAGATTTAATGTCTTCGTCGTTTATTTCGCTCTCTTCCTGAGCAGGAAATCCGGCCTTTTTCAGCGCATCGATAAAATCGCTGTATTTCTCCCTCTCCTCATCAGGAATGAGGAGAAGTTTTTTATCATCCCCAAGAAGTCCTGATATCAATAGAGGCGATTCCTCATGCACAAGCTTCCGCATAACATCATAGTCTCTGTCAAATACTATTCCCAATGGGGTTCCTTCAACAGGGAGCTCAAATATTTCCTTTTCCTTCCCGATATCCAATGTCTGCATCACTTCGCCCTTATCAGTTCTAATCGTCAAGGGGAGAGCGAACCTGTACGGCTCACCTTTCTGAATAATCTCAAAAGAGATGGTCTGCACTCCATGGACAACAGTAACCCTTTGGTCTTTTATTCCAATTTCAGGCACGCCTTTCCGCTCAAGCCACTGACTGAAAAACCATTCAAGGTTTTCACCCGAAGCTTTTTCGAATGCCGTTCTGATGTCAGTCCATGATGTCTGCTGGCATTTGTTCTCCCGGATCAATCTTCTCAAAGCATTGAAAAATACCTCATCACCGGTGGCACCCCTCAGCATGTGGAAGAGCATGGTTCCCTTTCCAATACCGATCGTTCTCGATACCGCATCGTTGTCATGCATGAATTCCTTGAGAGGAAAGTCTTTCCCGGCCATAACATAGTT
>JALHSV010000030.1 GCA_022865525.1 Thermodesulfovibrionales bacterium | reverse complement strand
GTCACCACCGTCCCGCGCCCTGATATCGTAAATACATCCTCTATCGGCATCAAAAACGGCTTGTCTATCGGCCTGTCAGGTGTCGGTATGTAACTGTCTACCGCTTCCAACAGCTCAAATATGCACTTGTACTCATCCACCCCGGGCTCCGTGCTCGCACTGCTCATCGCCTTCAACGCACTCCCCCGCACTACCGGTATCTCGTCCCCAGGAAACTGATACTTCGTCAACAGCTCCCTCATCTCAAGCTCCACTAAATCCAAGAGCTCAGGATCATCTACCATATCTACTTTATTCATGAATACCACTATGTACGGTACCCCTACCTGCCTCGCTAATAATATGTGCTCCCGCGTCTGCGGCATCGGTCCGTCTGCCGCCGATACCACCAGGATCGCCCCGTCCATCTGCGCCGCTCCCGTTATCATGTTCTTTATGTAATCCGCATGCCCAGGACAGTCTACATGCGCATAATGCCGCTTGTCCGTCTCATACTCGACATGCGCCGTCGCTATCGTGATCCCACGCGCCTTCTCCTCCGGTGCATTATCGATACTGTCAAATGACCGGAACTGCGCCTGCCCCTTCATCGCCAATACTTTCGTGATCGCTGATGTCAACGTCGTCTTCCCATGGTCTACATGCCCGATCGTCCCTACGTTCGCATGAGGCTTTACCCTCTCAAATTTTGCCTTCGCCATTTTTCCTCCTTGTCTTCACAGGCATTTATTCGCCTCTCACCACAGCTATAATTCCCTCGGAAACTCCTTTGGGAACTTCATCGTAATGTGAAAACTGCATGGTAAATGTTGCCCTGCCCTGTGTCTTCGATCGTAAACCCGTAGCATAACCGAACATCTCTGCGAGCGGAGCCTGCGACTTGATTACCTGAACATTGCCTCTTCTCTCTATGTTTTGAACCCTGCCCCGGCGGGCATTAAGGTCTCCGATTACATCTCCCATGTATTCCTCCGGGGTTACAATCTCTATAATCATGATTGGTTCGAGAAGCACGGGCTTAGCATTCTTGGCAGCTTCCTTGAACGCCATCGATCCGGCGATTTTAAAGGCCATTTCAGAGGAATCAACTTCATGGTATGAACCGTCATAAAGCATTGCTTTTACGTCAACAACAGGATACCCTGCAAGGATGCCCCTGTCTGATGCTTCTCTTATTCCTTTTTCAATGGCAGGTATGTATTCCCGTGGTACAGCACCACCGACGATTTTATTTTCAAATTCGAATCCTTTGCCGGCCTCTAATGGCTCTATCTTAATGAAGACATGTCCATACTGTCCCCTGCCGCCGGTTTGTCTGACAAATTTTCCCTCTGACTTTGCCGCTCCCCGTATCGTCTCCTTGTAAGCGACCTGAGGCCTGCCAACATTTGCACTGACTTTAAACTCCCGGAGAAGCCTGTCTACGATAATCTCGAGATGCAGTTCTCCCATACCTGATATGATTGTCTGACCGGTGTCCTCATTGAAGGATACCTTGAATGAGGGGTCTTCCTGAGCAAGCTTTGCAAGTGACTGAGAGAGCTTCTCCTGGTCGGCCTTTGTTTTTGGTTCTATGGCAACAGACATGACCGGCTCCGGGAAATCTATTGATTCGAGGATGATAGGATTCTTTTCATCGCACAGTGTATCGCCTGTAAGGGTATGCTTAAGTCCGACAACAGCCACGATATCACCCGCTGATACCTCCTTTACCTCCTCGCGCTTATTTGCGTGCATCTTCAAAAGCCTGCCAACTCTCTCCTTGCTGTCTTTCGTTGAGTTATATATGTATGACCCGGCGTTTAAAACTCCGGAATAGACTCGTATAAAGGTGAGCTGCCCTACAAACGGATCAGTCATTACTTTAAAAGCAATTGCAGAAAATGGTTCGCTGTCCTGGGCATGTCTCACAATCACAGAATCGCTCCCCGGTATTTTCCCAACAACGGCGGGGATATCGAATGGGGATGGCAGATAGTCTACGATTGTATCAAGCAGGAGCTGAACACCTTTATTCCTGAAAGCAGTACCGCAGATGACGGGTGTAAGTTTCAGCTCCAGAGTGCCTTTTCTGATGGCTCCCTTAATTTCGTCACTCTGTATCTCTGTTTTATCGAGATATTTTTCCATAATGCCGTCATCGATGTCTGCCAGTGCCTCAAGCATTTTCTCACGGTATTCCTGTGCTTTCGGGAGAAGGTCTTCCGGGATATCCCCTTCAGTAAAGTTTGCTCCCAGGGTCTCATCATCAAAATAGAGTGCTTTCATTCTGACCAGATCGATCTGACCTCTGAACTCATCCTCGGCTCCTATAGGTATCTGGACCGGAACAGGGTTTGCATCAAGGCGTTCTATCACCGTGTTAACACTCATAAAAAAATCAGCCCCCACACGATCCATTTTATTCATGAATGCAATCCGGGGAACACCATATTTATTTGCCTGCCTCCATACCGTCTCTGACTGAGGCTCAACGCCTGCGACAGAATCGAAAACCGCAACTGCACCATCAAGCACTCTCAAAGATCTTTCTACCTCGACCGTGAAATCGACATGACCTGGGGTATCTATGATATTAATCCGATAGCCTTTCCAGTGACATGTTGTTGCAGCAGAGGTTATGGTGATGCCTCTCTCCTGCTCCTGAACCATCCAGTCCATGACAGCAGTTCCTTCATCAACCTCTCCGATCTTGTAGGTAACACCTGTGTAATAGAGGATTCGTTCGGTAGTCGTTGTTTTTCCTGCATCGATATGTGCCATGATCCCAATATTGCGTGTATTCTGAAGCGGAAACCTTAACAAAATCTTTCTCCTCTATTCTTCCTACCATCTGAAGTGGGCAAAGGCCTTGTTCGCCTCGGCCATTTTATGGGTATCTTCCTTTTTCTTAATGGAAGTCCCTGTATTGTTATACGCATCCATTAATTCTCCCGCCAGCTTTTCCTTCATCGTCTTTTCAGCTCTGGCCCGTGAATATTTAATGATCCACCGGAATGCGAGTGCAGTTCGTCTGTTCGGCCTGACTTCAACCGGCACCTGATATGTCGCACCGCCCACTCTCCTTGGTTTGACTTCCAGTACAGGCTTTACATTATCAAGCGCAGTCTTGTAAACCTTGAGAGGATCGGTCCCGGTTTTCTGCTTTAAAATTTCGAATGCACCATAACATATTCTTTCCGCCGTGGATTTCTTGCCGCTTTCCATGAGCGCACTAACGAATTTGCTTACGATTTTACTGTTGTATTTTGGATCAGGTAAAATTTCTCTTTTTTCAACAACTCGTCTTCTTGGCATTGCAGGCTCTCTCTATTTGGGCCGCTTGGACCCGTATTTTGATCTTCCCCGTCTTCTGTCGGCAACCCCCATGGAATCCAAGGTACCTCTAATAATATGGTATCGTACACCGGGAAGGTCTTTTACCTTTCCGCCCCTTATCATCACAATGGAATGCTCCTGGAGATTGTGCCCTACGCCGGGGATGTATGCTGTAACTTCCATTCCTGTCATCAGCCTGACTCTTGCTACTTTTCTCAGGGCTGAGTTTGGCTTTTTGGGTGTCGTTGTGTAAACTCTTACACATACTCCCCGCTTCTGAGGGCATGCCTTGAGTGCAGGGCTCTTTGTCTTTACGCGAACCTTCTCACGCCCGTTTTTTACTAATTGTGCAGTAGTAGGCAAAATACCTCCATGAATGTATTCATAAATAATGCTGGATTCTACAGCAAGAGAAAATATTACCAGAGACGATTTTTTTTGTCAAGGCATTCTACGAAAAAAATTGCCCGGTACGCAATTCTCTATCACTGACCGTGTTACACATCGTCGCAATGAAA
This sequence comes from Thermodesulfovibrionales bacterium, assembly GCA_022865525.1. Classification (GTDB taxonomy): domain Bacteria; phylum Nitrospirota; class Thermodesulfovibrionia; order Thermodesulfovibrionales; family SM23-35; genus JALHSV01. The sequence continues at coordinate 1,116 of JALHSV010000030.1, read as the reverse complement.
TTTGCTTCTTACCATGCGATGCTGGTGATCGACTGTTTGCTGAATTTTCGTTTCGATATCTTCCGGAGTGATAAGGGACCCGCCCGGCCTTCCGTAAAAGAATACTGCTGATCTTCCGTTGATCGCTAATCGAACATCCTCGACCATCTGCCCTGCATTCATTTCTATGACAAGAAATTTTCTCTTTTCCTCAGCAAGGAGAAAAAGCTCTTCTTCAGGAAATGGGAAAAGGGTAATTGGTCTGAAGAGACCGACTTTGAACCCTTCACGCCTGAGTCTCATGATCGAGGCAAGGGCAATCCGCGCAACGATTCCAAAGGCAACGATGATACATTCAGAATCCTCAGAATAATACTGTTCAAATCTGACCTCTTTATTTTTTATCAGCGTATATTTTTTCTGGAGCATGGTATTTCTCATCTCGAGTTCACCATCCCCCATATAGAGAGATTTTATTACCCGTGGTTCCCTGTCCCTGCATCCATTTAGTATCCAGTTCTTTTCAGGGAGATCAGGCCGAAGGTAGGGGTTTGTATAAAAAGGTTCCATCATCTGACCGATAACACCATCGCCGAGTATCATGACAGGATTTCTGTATTCATCCGCTTTATCAAATGCACGCATCGTTAAATCCCACAACTCCTGCAGGCTGGAAGGAGCGTAAACAATCAATTTATAATCACCGTGCCCGCCGCCCTTCACCGACTGGAAATAATCTCCCTGACTGCCGGAAATGTTCCCAAGGCCTGGGCCGCCCCTCTGCATGTTCACAATGACAGCGGGAAGTTCCGCTCCTGCGAGGTATGAAATCGTCTCTTGTTTCAAACTTATTCCCGGGCTGCTCGATGATGTCATGGCCCGGATTCCTGCAGCAGAAGCACCATAAACCATGTTGATTGCCGCGAGTTCACTCTCAGCCTGAATGAAAACACCACCAACTTCGGGCATTCTCCAGGACATATACTCAGGGATTTCGTTCTGGGGCGTAATAGGATATCCTGCGTAAAAGCGGCAGCCGGCCTGCACCGCAGCTTCAGCAATTACTTCATTTCCCTTCATCAGAATCTTTTTATGCATGTGGAAAAATTATACCACAAGAAACTTTCATTTCGTGTC
>JALHSV010000264.1 GCA_022865525.1 Thermodesulfovibrionales bacterium | reverse complement strand
TTCATTCATTTCTTTCCCCTATCCAAAATATACAATCATCGTATCCGGCATATATTCTTTAATCTCGGTGTAATGAAAGTGTTTCCCTACTTTTAGTACAACGCCATATTCCAATTTTCGGGCGAGATACCAGAATATCCTCTGCATTATTTTGTGTTTCATTTCTTTCCCCTTATAACCACTTAGTCTTTCGCTTTCTTGATTTAATTCCGGGTTTACCGGCACACATACGTCTTATACATACCCTGCACACATCGACATTGCCTACATTGCCCCTGAATATTGAATACTCCTTACCATTTGCCCGATTCCACCCCCTTGCACACATTGGCAGACCGGGGTCATTAAAATCACCTTTGTATATGTGAGTAACCACATTCATATCATTACGGTCTTGACCTAATACGTATCCTTCTAATAATATCATTTCTTTTTTTGTACCTTAATTATTCTGTCATTTAACCAGTGATACCTGTCGTTGAGCTTGGCGTACTCCGCCGTACTCATATCAATACCATCACCCATACCCTTTATCAGTTTCAGGTATATCTCATGCCTCTCGTCGATTAGTTCTTTTTTGGTTAGCTTCTTCATCCCAGATGGCCTTTTTAATAGCACTTAATTCCAGACCTACTACCATAGCAGCGAATATGATAGCACAAAATATCGCAAGTCCGTAATTGCCAAATATCGCTGAAAATATACCGCACACGAAAGATATTGTACTGATAACACCGGCAATCTCATCTGTCTGTTTATCTTTTATGCGGGCTTGTTCATTCATTTCTCATTCTCCTTTAATGCCCACTCTACTACCCACGCAAGGCTCGCACACCCCGCGTCAGGTGGGAATAAGTCTCGTTCCTTTAACATCTTTACGAGATTAGTCCTGTCGTTATTCAGGAGTTTGACTTTAGTGGTCAGGCGGGCGTTCTCTGATTCGAGGTGTTCAAAAGCCGCACCTGTTGCACAAGACTCACAAGCAATAGCTCGCTTGTCGGCGGCGTGTAATCTCTTACAGACTTGACATTGCCTTAAATATAGCCCCCCCGCCCATCCAAAGTCTCTTAATAATTCCTTCTTATTCATTTCTCATCTCCTAAATAAACTGCAAGATAAGCCATCATAGGCGATATGTCAAATCTATTTTGGAGTTTCTGCAAATATTTTTGCGGCAGGTATTATACCTATCATATTGCGGAGGTCTTTTATGTCCGCCCGCATAAGGACAACCTCTTCGGTCAGGTGGGCTATCCTCGTATTCGTTACGCCCACGTTGTAGGCTATCGCCGCTACGTTTGTAATAATGAGTATTCCCAAGCCTATCCACTTGGCGTTACCGTTCAGTTTGTTTGGCATAGTTGCTTTTTCCTCTATTTATTAATACCCTCGACCACCCGAACCTCCAAGTTCTCTTGGATTGGTTTTGTACCGTTCCTGTTCTGCCTTCGCCGCACGCTCCCTGTCTTGTCTATCTTCGCCGATAGCCTTCTTTAATGCCTTATTAGATAATAGTCTCGTCAATAGCCGAGTGACTTGTTTCGGGCCACCCTCCTGCAAAAGCGTATTAGTGAACTGTCTTACTAAAACATCGTTTGTAAATAAGACTTCAATAGCCTTTGGCCCCAAGAGCACCATACCCGCCCCACCGCCTATGGCTTTGTCTGTGGCTGAACTGTCACCGGGAATGGCCGCCTGAAACAGGCCCAATAGCGCACCGGCCTGAAGAATCTTTATTGTCATACCGCCACCCAAAGCAATGGGTTTTTCTCTATGAACGCGCAAAGCATCGGCAAAATCTATTATCTCGTCTATGTTCTTTGCGGGCATAAACTGTTCCAATACTTCCCGGCCTTGTTTGTTATTGACAATATCTAATATCTTAGTACCATCCAATACCTGTTCGCCAGCCATCTTCGACAACCCCTCGTTAGTTATCAGGTCCTGAACAAAAGCACCCTGCAGGGCTTTTTTGGTACCGGAAGGCATACTTTCAAATAACCTGCCCGCCCTCACAATTTCGCCGACCTGTGATATTTCTCCACCCGATTTTTTGAATATCGTATTAGTCACATGCTCCGGATACTTTTTCACTATCTTCTTAATAAGGTCTGTGTCCCAGACTGCATGAGCGTCCGAAGTTAAGAAGTCGCCTTTTTTCGTAAGGTCGATTGCCATTTGAGGTAAACCGTTTTGAGGATTTAGTAATGCACCCTTTATTTCATGATGGGCCTCCTTTAATACCCTCGAAGCATTCGTACCAAATATCTTTCCCGCCTCGGATTGGGGGTATGCAAGGTCGCCCAATGCTTTTACTATCTTATTGTACTCTTCATAAGTAATATTATCGCCAAGTTCAAGCCCTTGTTCTACTATCCTGCCCAAGCCAGTGGGATTCAGTGATGGCATACCCTCCACAAGCACTTCTTTTTGTATTTTAAGTAATGCGGATTTGAGGGGATTGGCTTTAATAAGTTTATTACGAGATATACGTTTAGCCTCTTCATAAATAGGTTTGGCAATAGCTTTGCGAGCAGTAGCTTTATCCGTTATTACTTGTTGTATTACCCGTCCGGCGTCTATCTTGGACATGCCGCCAAGAGACTTAACTATATCATCGCCGTAACTGCTCAATAGTTTTTCGTTTACTGCATGATGAGCAGCCATGCCAGGTCCGCCGGTAAATGAGGACTCTACAATATTTTCTAAAATTCCTATAGCCCCCTTGGAACCTGTCGCCTGACCCAGCGTAGGATTAATGCCCCTTTCTCTCATCCATTTTATTGTCGCCTGTCTTTCTTTAGGAATCTTTCCGCCGGGAGATATTAGACCGGACGCGACATTACTAATTCCCTCTTCTGCAAATTGTCTGCCTCCGGCTTTTAATATTCTTTTCCCTGCCTCTTTCCAGTCTTGCGGTCTTTCGGGCGAACCCGTAAGCTGTTGGCCTATCTGATAACCGGCTTCCCCTATTGCACCACCTAAGCCCGCGCCTATTTTAGAATAAGGAGTTGGTGCGGCGCCGGGTACCGGAGGTTTGCCCGTAGCCATACCGCCTAACATACCGCCTACGTCCTGTACTGCCTGCCGTCGAGTTTCAGAGGGTATGTTTCCCATAGCAGAAATCTTGCCAGCTACGGGTTTATATGCCCCCGGCCCAAAGTCATAAGGAGAAGCCTGTTCGAGACTGCTTTCAATCCGCTTGGCCCTCATTCTGGCTTCAACACCCTTTAGCCTCCAGTCAAGTTTGGCTATTCTATCTTGCTCGGCCAGACCTTCTTCATTTATCCTGCGGTATTCAAGAATCTTTCTGTCCGCCGGTCTGGTAAGGTCTAAGTCGGGATAGAAATCTCCCTTCCAATCTACGGGTTCCGCCACTATACCTTCCGGTTTAGATTCTAAACCCTTTCGCCTTTCTATTTCGGCCATAGCTTCGCGGCGAGTTATTTCTTTACGAGCTTGTTCAGTGGTAATTGTCATTTATTTACCCTCTGCTATTCGCGTAAGTTCTTCCAAAGACATATCCTTGACGCTCTTGGCTGGTGCCTTTTGTTTCTTTCCTTCTATCTCAGTAAGCACCTTCATCGCTATCTCGCTCTGGACATTCTTATCGATAAGCGTACCTGACTCTAAATACCCTCTTAGAATATCCTGATACATCTCTTTGTACTGTATTGCTTTTTCCATAGCCGCAACGAAATCCGTCGGTGACATATCTCTCGGTTCTGGAAATGCCTGCCGCATCTGAGTCATTTCCTTTTCGCCGCCCGCAACACCCGTAGCCCACTTCCTGAATGATAAGAAGGACGCTTCAGCAGGTTGATACCATTGCGTATAGGCCGCCGATTGTTCTTTGGAAGTTCTAAGTGCCGTTTCCTGGTCGGGCCGTTTCATGCCCGCCTTCTCCGCCACATCGCCAAGCCAGTCTTTACCTCTGAATTGCCATTGGGAAAATTCCGGCCTGTAACTCTTTAGGACATTCTTCATCTCCCCAATAGACTTTGCACCCTCCTTGAACTCTTCTTCTACCTTGTTTTTTGTGGTTTGTCCCATATCTCCGGTATTAACAGTAAATTGGGACGCCGCTTCCTTGACTATATTGAAACCCGGTTCGATAGGTGTACCGTATTGGTATGGCTTTTGGATTACATTCCCGTCCGCACTCTTCTTTTCGACAACGCCCCAACGGTCTTTGCCTGCCGTTGATTCGTATTGAAACTGTTTATACCCCTTGCTGAAATCGGCCCCGGAAGTTCGCAATCCAAGTCTCTTCGTTTCCAGTTCGGAAAGTTCCCTGTCCGGTTCCCGGAGTATTTGTCTTCGCTCTTCCGTACCTTCCGGTAAGGGTTCTGCCATATTACTTAATGCCCCACCGGTTCCTACAGAACCCTGTTGAGGAGCCATAGCACCAGACCAACCGCCGGTCATCTGTTTTGACTGTTGCTCTTGATATTGTCTTTGCGCCTTGATGATACCATTTAATTCCTGACGTAACTTGTAATTTTCTTCTACCGGCCTCCCTCCGAATTCCGGTGGTGTAGTATCTTCTAAGGCCTTAACAATATTGGATGCACGATTCTGTCTCTGGACCTCATCGGCTTTCATTCCCTCCAGACCAAACTGACCCTGTTCGAGTCCATACTGTTGTTCTTTCAAAGACATCGTCCGTTCGGCCATTCGCTCTTCAATGCCACGCCTTCGGTTCTTTTCCTCGGTACCGCCGTAGTAGTATTCATTGGATATATCACCGGCAAGTCGGATAGGAGCCTTAATTACATCACCAAAATAATCGAATAAGTTTTTCTTTTTCGCCATAATTTACTCCTATGCTGTCGATGGTAAGCCTATACCGGCGTTCCAGCCGCTGCTGCTGCCTGACGCCGTACTGAAGTTAAGGCCGAGTAGTGTCATTAATGTTTGAAGGTCTGATGGGTCTGTAATTGCGTTGGCCTCGGCAAATGCCTGCATTGCCGCATTGATTTCGGCCTGCTGCTGCTGCTGCGGGGCAGAGGCAAGATTGAATATGTCCTGACGGCCCTGTAGTTTCTGCTGTGCCTCCTGAGTAGGTAACTGGGCGTATTGCATACCCGGACCTATTGCAGATAACGCACGGCCCGCCTTGGCCTCTTCGATACCCTGATTGGCCTGAAGAACGTCCCAGTTAAGGTTCGCCCTTTCCGTTCCGAGCCAGTTGGATAACTCCGTACCGGCCTGAGTAACGGCATTAGCCCTTGCTCCGCCCCAGTAGCCCGGACCTGCAAACTCTTCCTGAATGCCGGGCTTAGTAAATTTTTCCCACTGAGCGCCCGCTGGTTGAGCAACCGTCTTCGTAAAATACTCATCCGCCTGACCGGGTGTTATCGGCGAAGCACCTGTGGTTCCGGACAGTAACCCCCCCAACGCCTGACCCGTCTCCCCGAACATGGGCATATCCCTGTAGGGAGAAAACTTGTCCAGAAAGCCCTGAACGTCAGTCGCCTGTGTCTGGGTCTCCGTTAAGGGCGCTACCCGGTCGCCAGGAAACGACTGCTGACCCTTACCGAGAGTTGGACCGTAAATATCAAGGGCCTGAGTCAGCCATTTTGTTTGTTCAGGAGTTTTTGCTACTGAAGACTCTTTTGATTCGGTTTGACCGCCGCTTGCACTCATAATAATATCTCCATCGTATTGATGTTCCAGCGACACTTCTTAAAACCCCATTTTCGCTGGTATGCTCTATATCTTTTATCTGTTCCCATTCTCAATTTACTTCTACCTACAAACCTCGCCCAGTGCTTTAATCCCTCAAAGCAGAGTTTTGAATATCCAAAATCCTTGCGCCCGTGAGCCTGCCATAACCAGACGTCCCTCTTCCTCTTATACGCTATGAGGATGGCCTGTATAATACGTCCCTTCAAAGCTATCAGGCAGAACGTATCTTCGGGTTTATTTGCCAGCCTTTCGTGCAGTTCCCATCCCATCCGGATTGGATTCTGATTGGTCGGTACGAACCACGGTACCAGGCTCATAGCCACATTGGGATTATCTGCTTTCAAGAACCTCATAATATATCCTTAAATACAGCGTCCGGCGATAAAGTCTTTTCCTGCGGTATCTCCGACTCCGCCTTAAAAGTATCGGCCTGAGATTTTATCCTCTTTAAGATGGCCTTCTTTATCTGTGATTCGGTCTTCATATCGCTTATCTTGCCCGTTACGGGAATCCACTGCTGCTTGAACTGAAAGCGGCCCAGGTATTCCCACTTATCACCCGACTTCTTAATTTTATTAAGGACTTCCACTTTCATATCTGGTACCCGGAAACAATACGCCATTCACTGCCGTTACTGACAATACACAAAGACTGAGAAGCATCGATATTAACTCTTGTAACATCATCTACCTGAACGCTCGCATCTATAGTAACCTGAGACGTGCTTATATCTTTAATCCAATACATCTTTCCTGTAATATCACTTGCTAATCCGAGAGATATGGTAGTATCGCCCCAGCACATAAGAATATCATCGCTTTCGGATACCGTATAAGCCGAAGAAATATCCTTCGTATTAACAATAACGCCCTTTACACCGAAAGTTAGTTGCTTTATATCTTCGTGCATGGAACGAAGTATCCGCTCGATGTCTTCAGGCCGAAGACCTTTTGGCATAGATGGTATCTGTTGGGTTATTAAACTCATCTGCTCTCCAGCATTAAAGGCTCTTTAAGTACGAAATCACTTATCTGCATACCCGCACCTGAAAAATCACTTATCATCCACTGAATCTTCTTAGACGTATCGTTTATAAAGAAATCATAGTTTATATATTCACTTGTTAGGGCTTGGGTGTAATCCGTCCAGCCGGTATCGGAGGTATCGAAGCTGGCCGTCCTGTACGAAACGGTCAGTGCCGTACCCTTGGCCGTCAGTTCCGCACCCGGCCATCTCTTATTCTGGCCCGGAGTACCAGCGTCTATCACCGGCGTTAAGTGCCTCTGAACGATAGCATTGCCGTCATCGTCGCTATAAGTAGCGTCAACCTTATAAACAAAGCCTGCGGCGTCGGCAATTATCATTCTATCGCTTACCTGCACGTTCTCAAGGCTCTGGTTATAAGTAGCGCCGGGAAGGTCGGATGAGCATGCCGAATAGGCACGCAGAAAGTCCGTACCACCGATAGACATATCGGCGGGAACGCTAATGGAAGTGTCCGCAACACCGTGCCATTGGTTAGTCGTTTTATCTTCCGTCCAGTGAATCGAGAACCCGTTGGCGGAAACGTCATAGGCCGTATAGTAATGAGTTCCGTATCTGGTATTAGTACCGTTAGAGCCGTCAATTACCATTAGAATATCATTGTTCGTAAAGTCCGCTGTAAACGCCTCCGCCGCCAACGAGTAGTCAACGCCCCCGGCACTCCAAACGCCGGAAGAATAGTCTTTCGTTAATGTCCTGCTCGTATCGATGAGGTAGTCTCCGTATCTTACAGTAATATCACCGGCATTAGAAACGTCGTAAGCACTGGTTGTATTCAGGGCGGTAGCATAAGTATCGCCTATAATATACGAAGTTGCACCCGCCAAAGTTACCGCCGTTATTCCGCCCGAAGTGTATTTGGACGAGTAGTCCCTGACCATCCATGCCTTAGTCTGTATATTCATACGATAGGCTTTTGTTATGGCCGTAGCACCTTGCGGAACGATTAATACCCATAAGAACTTACCGTTCGGCCCCATTTGCATCCAGCATTTATACTTATACTGAGGGTCAAGGTCGTCCTGTAAATACTTGTGTATCTTATCGCCGATAGTCTCCTTGACCGAACCGCCGTAATAGGCGTGAATGTTGTAGTCCGTCCCTAAGAAATAGTGGACGTTATTATAACTTGTGAGCAGATGATACGATAAAAGGCCAAGGTCGGGAATGACAGGTACGGGACTGAACACGGTCGTACCGCCTACATAATTTAATGACCAGATTCCGCGGGTCTGGTATATAATGTGGTCAGAGCCAAGAGGGGCCGACCATACGTTTAACCCGCCCGTATCGAGCAGGTCAGCGAATCCGGAACCCGTACCCGTCCAAGTCTCTATTTTGGCTATCGTCGGCCATCTAACCCTTTGGTTGTTTTCTATCCATGACTTAGTAGCGGTAGAGTATTCCTTTGCACTCAGAAGGATTAGGCGGTTCTGTTTCGATAGACTTACCTGTAACGCCCTGTGCTGAGTACCGTCGTGATAACCGCCCGCCCCTACGAGGTCTGCGAAGTCAACTTCCCACTTGCCGGCCCATCTCTGGATATTCGACAGACCGCCGTCACAGACTATAAGATGATGGTATGCCTTCACCTTAGTAGCGTCGTCGTCTATATAAATGGCCGTATCGTTATGGCCTACTTCCGCCCAAGATACGGGATTAACAATATCAGAAGACATTGTAACGCCGCTTTGAGTTTTATCAGACCACATTGCATTTACCCTGTCGTTTTCATATATCTTCTTGGTAGTAACAGCCGTTAAATGGGTCTCACCATCAAATTCCGTCCACTGAAAGACCGACAGAACAGTATCGCCGGAGTTAAGAGCAGCCGCTAAGTCCAATTTAGCAAATCCCTGCGGAGTCGAAAGAAGGCCGTAATCGTAAGTGAAGTTCTCGCTGCCCTTAGCCGCCTCTTTAGGACTCAAGGCATTGGCCGGAACAAGCGAATTTAATCCCATATCGGGGCTAATTATTTGTATATCTGCCATTATATATTCTTATCACAAGAACCATCACCAAAAGGAATCCAATAACAAGTAGATAAAGTAGCGGCTTCTAAACTTATGCACCAATAATAATCTTTCTTAATAGGAAAAGTTGCTACTTCTACTCTTATAGTACCGGCCGCCGCATAATAACCTTGTCCCATAACTGTCACGACATTTGCCGCCGACGCTTGTTTGAATTTCCATTTATTATTTGTTGAACCCGAAGTACACATTATAAGTAATCCATCAGATGATGCTTTATAAGTAACATCACCAACTAAAGCTGCGGCATCACTATCTTGCGTTTTGAAACTGCCGTATATACCCGCTAATCCAGAAACATTAAAAGAAGAAAAATCTATTTCATCATAAAAATTGGAGGTTCCATCAAAGATTGCAGCCCCCGTAACTTCAAGATTAGTGGCTATTACTGTGCCATCAAAGAAGGCGTGAGAGAAGTCGGCAGAGCTATCGACTAATAGACTTCCTGTTATATCTACATCTGAGAAGTCCACACTCGAATCGAACTGGTGATTGCCCGCCCACGTTACATCGCCGCCCTTCCATTGGGTATTGGGATTCATCTGGAGGATTGTCCAGTCGCCTGTAGTCGAAGCGCCAGCGGCTTTGGTACAACACCATAACGCTTCGGTATTGTCCCATACGATACCATGACCTACGAGAGTGCCGTCCGCTATGACAGTGGCCGTACCGTCCTCGATGCCGAGAACCGCACAACCGCCGGGAACGTGAATCCCTCCTACCGTAGCGTCTGCGAATGCCGCGTGTTCGGCGTTCATCCGCTTGCGAACGCCCTTTGCTATGTGCTGACAGTATAAGTAATCCTTGCCGTGCGGCTGATTAACATCTACCGCCTCTACATTTGTCCAGCCTGTGCCGGAGCCGTCTGGGTGGACTGACATATTTTATCGCTTTCTTCCTTCTCAGTCCAGAGCTTGCAAATACGCTCGTAATCTTCGATATTGTTCAAACTGCAACCGTTAAAGGTCACAGGTACATATTTACATTTCAAGTTCCTTCTCATCCATAAAGTCACATGCTCTTTCTCGTTTCCCGTCGCATTCAAGTAAACCTCTCTCAGGGCCTTGTACGAAAATACCTCAACGTCGGTACCGTCGCCGTCCATTGTAATAGACTCGTCCGTATTGTAAACTAAATCGTAATCGCCGTCTAAAAACTCGTCTATGCACTTATCTATCTGGTCGGAGTCCAGCATCGGGCAGTCGGCGGTTATCCTGACTATAGTATCACCTTCTATCGCTATACTGAAGAACTCGGCAATTACGTTCCTCTCTTTACCGGCGTAATGATGCACCCTTAAGGGCCACCTTCCCCATAACATTTCGAAGAGTTCCTTATCGGGTGTGGTAAGCGAGATACGGTCTATCATACTCTTCTTGACCGCTTCGATAACTCTGTCCAGACAGGTAGCGCCACTGCCTTTGGGTATCTCTAAGAGTACCTTGCGGGGCAGTCTCGTACTACCTAACCTTGCTTGAATTATCGCTGAAATCATGGCATTACCGGCATAAATCTTGAACCGCAGTGCGGGCAGTAAGTGCCTCGTACCGGCTCAAATATCAGCATTATCTTATTTACTAACTCTGCTTCCTTAACTACGTTTGCTACGTTTACTCGAATCATTTCCTTATATTCGGGGCGCATTATACCGAACGCCTCTTTACAGATACCACAATTAGCATCTGCTATTGCCTTGGATGGGTGTTGTAATATAGTTAACTGAGAATAGTCGTGAGTTGACCTCGGCCAGGCGAACTTGAACTTGCCTTCGATTTTATTGATTATCTCCGCCGCACGGTCGGTGGCCTTACCGTCCATTATTCCGTAACGGCCTTCCCTGAGCTTCTCCAGGGCTTCCTTATTGATATTGGACTTCGGTTCTGCCTTTTTTATAAGCTTTGCCAGCATCTCTGGGTTCTTGCAGTTCAACGACATCTCTGCCATTATCTTGCCCGATTGGTGCCACCAGTTCGTAGAATCCTTCAGATTAACGTCCCCGAACTGGAAAGCGGGCATCTTCAGGAAGTGCGCCCCGATAGCCATTGTCGAACCGGCGTGGATAAGAATATCAGAGTTCAGCATTAACTCAAGCGAGGTCGATACCGTATCCAGCGGTATCCCCAACTTGCCGAGTCTTTGAATGTAGGGCTTCGTAACTACGCCCGGATGGGTAGTTACGATGATATTATAATCCGGCAATTCCTTGTGCAGTGCCTCTATCATATCCAAGTGCCTGTCCCGGCCTTTGTTGTCCTTAACGAACTCGTCAACCTCCTCTATTCGCAGGTCGGGTGAATGGTCTGCAAACCCCCACGGCGACTGGATAAGAATGGTCTTATTATTAGTGAACTTGTACTTTTTCTTGAATTTAGCCTTGTCCTTATACCTTTTCTTATATTCCGGGTTAAGGTACTTATCTACGCCGACGGCCCCCACACTAACAGCTTTGAACTTTGCACCTCGGCGATTCAGTATTTGTGCCTCATCTTCAGACCAGACCAGTTCACTATCGACGTAGTATTGGATAAGACCGCATATTTCACTCTGCTGCTTCTGGTTCATCGCTTTATAGTCGGGCCAGTCGCAGGACGGCTCGGTATGCCTTGAAACCAAACCGCAACCGAATCGCTTGATGTCCTCACAGAAGTCCCTCGAATACATATTGCGTACAGGAGGAACTACCACGACGTCAGGCTGGTACTCCAATACCGTATCCCTGCCCTCTCGAAGGCAGGGGGCTATCTTGGTCTCGTTACCCAGCTCTTTGAGTTTCTTGGCTATCTGCTCGTCAATGAGTAAATCTCTGCGGGGTGATGCTGTCAGGATGAGTATTTTCTTCATTTAGTATCCTTCTCTAATATTATTCGAGTTACGGTTTTTCCTCCAAATCCACGTTTGAATTTGGATATATTTACTAACTTGGGGTCGCCGTCAAAGACCTGCTCGCCCATTTCAAAAGTCTTACAGCCTAATGCTTTTGCTTGCAATATGGCCATCCATAAACAGGGATGAGAATTAACGCCATCCTCAGAGACACCGCTAAAATAATATGCAGTATATCTATTGTGATATATAAGACATGCCGACTTTCCTTCGTCATCTGAGATAAACGCCTGTTGCATTCCGATTATCTTCGACTGTATATGCCAAGTTTCATTACTTCTTGTGTCCTTGTGTAATTTTCTAAGAACACCTAATGCAGTATCAATGCCGCCAAATCCTTTATTCACTAAACTCTTATATGACTTCCTCAAATCAGCGTGCAATTCTTCTTCGGTCTTTGTCAAATCTATTATCTGCGTGAAATAAGGCCGTGCCTTATGGCCCCGTTCCAATAAGAACTGGCTTATCACCGATAACCTGCCGTCTATCAGGAAGTCCATATAATAGATATTAGGGCATATATCGTACAAACGCTCAATATGTAGTTTCAAGTCCTTATCGTCGCCCACAGCCACTACAGGACGCCAGAAACCACTTATCCTGCCGTCTTTCAGTCCCGCTACGACTTTGGTATCGCCGTCGTGGAATGACAGGTCTTCGTAAGGCCCACTCATTACCTGGGCGTATTCGATGTCCAGTGGACTGTATAAGGCTGTTAGTTCTTCAAGTTTCATTATTTTTAGCAAAATCTATCCCTTTTTCAGTCAACCAACCTAAATCAATAGTAACGCCATAATCATATAACCCCATTTTAGCACTTGACCATTTACCCAATACATACCAAGCTCTCTTGTAACTTACTATGGGGCATTTAGGGTTATTTATAACATCTCTAACAGAATAATTTTTATTACCAAAAGGTACACATTTTTCATAAATCATCCGAAGAAACTGTTTTTCGTCTTCTTTCATATTATCCTTCTCACGGTCTTAAACGCTTCGGCGTATTTCTCGCCTACCGTCATACCTCTGACCATTGCAAGAGACTCAACTGCCTGATAACTTCGGGCATGAGGCATGTCTCTCATCTCGCTATCATATCCGTCTCTCAATATCTTTTCTTTTGTTTCCATATCATCCAAAGTCAAGGCTACGAACATATCCGGCCTAAACGGTATGTCCGACCACTCGGTACTACTCAAGACCTCGAATGAGTATATCTCCCTGACGCAATAGTCGGGAAGCGGTCGTGCCGCCGTAATAACGGCCTGATAAGTTATCCTATGGTCTATGTTCAGGTCGTGTGCGTAGTGAGTGAGGATGATGTCGGGCCTGTGAATTGCTATATGCAGTTCAACCTGCCCTACCCAATGCAACAAAGGTAAGGAATCGAACTTATTATCAGTTTCATCGCCACGCCCTAAGCCTAATACGGCATGATTACATTCACACCCTTCACGCTTCAGTCGCTCTATCGTTCCTGCACAGCCCAATTCCCAATCGTCAGGATGTGCGGATATTGTCAGTATCTTTCCATTCATAATCTGAGTTAATACACCTTAATATGTCTTTCTTCGTACATACCCACTTATCGAAGTAAACGACCTTGCCCCTCTGAGGACTCGGTTCGGGCTGCTGCACCTTGATAAATGGTATCATTGCTTTTCTTATAATATCGTCGGCCCGGTCATATATGTTGTCCGCAGTACCTTCGAGACTGAGCGGTGATTGACAGTATAACGGCCCGGCGTCTATGCCTTTCGTGCATTTCAAGGCGCTTATCTTCGTCTTCGTAAAGCCCCTTACGATTAAGTTCTGTAACGGACTGCCGCCCCTGCCGAACGGAAGTGCGGTCATGTGGAATATTACTACGTTCCACTTCTTGTAAATATCAGCCGGTATGTACCAACTCCAGAACGGTACGAAGATATAGTCCAGCCTGCCATAGACCTTCAGCCTTTCGGCGGTAAAGTCGAGCTTACCGGTTATATCGGCTTCGTCGTCGGGATTAACCAATCGGTTACTTACTATTATGGATTTTGTTGAAGTCATCTTTGTCTATTGAGAAATACGTACTATCCCAGTAGTCTCCGTTCCAATATTTTCGTTTCGGCAACAGCGTTTGTATTGTATTAGGGCTATCATATTTATCTGTTATATCTCCCCAAAACTCCCAAGCATCGTTGCAATGATAACATTCTCCGAATACCGTCTGTAAATTCAAGTGATTAAAAGCATGGTCTAAGAGTAGGTCAACCGCCTTCTCACCTAAGCCGTCCCCGCGTTCGACAGGATTGATGATAAGCGTTATCTCGCCTATACGGTTCTCCCACTGGATATAGGTGATGCCACCCATGCCGATAAATCCTGATTCAGGCACTACGCCTTGAATTGGGTCGTCTGTCGTCCTTACTAATGCAAAGTATCTATGCGGCGATTCCCTGTTGCAACACCCTTCATAGAACTCATCCTGCATCTGTTTAGTCAGCATGAACGGCGTTCGCCAGCATTCCATCTCGGCGTTACGCCAGATACGGACTTGCTCGCATTGGTCTAAAGTTAGTGCTTCAAGTTTCATTTTTTGCCCTTCTCTTCGAAACAGGTATAATCCTTACCAATGTCTGGGCCTGCGTTTGCTTGATGAACACAAGACACATCAAATATCTCGGGACAACGACATTCTTGGTACTCCCAAGGTGCGCCTTCCCAAGGCTCAATCCATTTACATTTATATTTATCGATTGACTTTTTTAATAGCTTCATTTTTTGCCCTTCTCTTCATCCGCATTTCCGCTTTCCAATCCCATGTGGCCACAAGATAATATTACATCTCCCTCGCCACACCTAATTATTGGGTCACATAAATCCCAATCTATAACTTTACCGCAAACACCACATTTATCTTCGCTCTTTTTTTCTCCTTTTATGCTCATTTTTTGCCCTTCTCTAATCCCGGTGTTCTGAATGTTTCCTGTGCAACCTCGCCCCTCAATGCCGCCAGCGGATTATCGAAATACTTCGATACCATCTGGACACCATGCTTCATCGCAAGCAGGGTCTGGTCTATTTCGTCCCTGCCGTGCGAGGCACTGATAAACTGGGCATAACCGAACAGGACGCCCTTACTAAGGCATTCCTGCCAGAACAGGCTCTTGTGTACTTCGGATGAGAACGTGAAGAATGTCCTCGGCGGATAACCCCTTATTCCTATATGGTCATTCATCTTGCAGGAATCCACTATCTGCCTGAACCCTTCCTTGAACAGGTTGCCGTTGTCCCAAATCCTGCTGATAATATTCTCTTCATCGAGAATCTTCAAGACTTCCAGTGCCGCTGTTATCGAGAGCAGTTCGCCGCCGAAAGTAGATGAAACGAAACAGTCGCCCCTTAGAACGTCCATCAGTTCCTTTTTACCGCATACTACTGAAATCGGAAGGCCATTAGCCATCGCCTTACCCAGACAGGTCAAATCCGGCATTATCCCGAACATCTTCTGTGCAGAGTAACCGGTAGTCCTGAATCCCGTAACTACTTCATCGAATATCAAAACTGCATTGTACCTATCACAAAGTTTACGTATCTTCGTCAGGTACCCGAAGTTGGGTTCGTCAAGGATGTACGGCTCCATTATTACCGCCGCAATACCGGTCATGTCCTCCTGCTCATTAAATTCAAAGGCGTCGATTATCTCGGTGATACTGTTATATTTACACTGGACTACCGGCTGTTCGGGTACTCCGGCCTTCTTAGAGGTCGTAGAACAGTACCAGTCGTGCCAGCCGTGATAACCTATACAGATTATTCCTTCCTTACCGGTATAGGCACGGGCAATCTTTACCGCAGCGGACGTTGCCTCAGAGCCAGTTTTTAAGAAGCGCACTCTCTCAGCGCTTGGGATAAGGTCAACTATCCGCTCGGCGAGTTCTGTTTCCAGATAGTTAGGCAGTGAAAAAATAGAACCCCTGTTAAGTTGTTCCTTAACGGCCTGATTAACCCTGTCGTTTGCGTAACCTAAAAGGATGGCACCCAGCCCACAGGGGTAATCTATGTACCGTTTGCCATCGTCACCGTAAACATAAGCACCCTTTCCGTGTGTGATGTACTTAGGATATACGCCGTTGATGTGTTTCTCCGGCATCTTGGATAACGTCTGAACGCCGTCAGGTATTAACTCGCATGTTTTAAGCCAATTCATTATGTCTCCCATTTTCGGCAATCTAATAAGTTTATATCGTGCTTCTCGGCTACGTTCATATCGTGGAAAGGCCGCAGGTTCTCTTTGAACTGTTTGTAAGAGTCCGCACCTATAATTACCCGGTCTATATTAGGATTCATCAGGCAAAAGGATATACACTGCTGAGGTGAAAATTCCTTTAAGATTTTGCCCCGTAAGAAGATAGAACGGACGTGGATAGTATTATTACATTCATATCGCATTGATTCCAAATAAGGTTCAAATCGTCTGTCATATATAGAATAAGGTATTTGTATCACAGAACCACCGTAAACATACATGCGTTCTTCAGGCGAATATATAGAACAACCATTACAAACCGGGTCTATGGCTTTGTAATCTTCAAGGCTATGTGCCATCTTTATTACATTATCAACTTTATCATTACTCTTAACCTTCACTATAATATTGAAGTAAGAACTAACTTTAGTCCAGTCCCAACCATAAGCCGTGGCCGTATCTATCATGTCTATACCTGAGCATTGACAGTAGTCGAGAATACGCTTCTGGTCATCTTCGGAGACTTTCGCCCCGTTGTATTCCCTGCCCCAGTTAGCCGTGCCTATTGCGAGTCTGTCAAATATCATCGAAATTATTCCCACTCTCCATTGAAACCATACATTATTAATCGGACAATACCAAGAGCAATCCACACGGGAATACAAACAAAACTCATCAGAACTACCGCCGTAAGCCATACCGGGCTTGTAATAATAAGAGCAAGTACGCGTTTCATAATTTCTCCCTCAATTCAGAAACTAAATCTCTCATTTTACCAACTTCTCTTGCATTATCAAAACCTGCACGAATCATAAGGCTACTCACGCATTCTTTCCGCACTGCATCGTTTCCTAACTCTTCGGCAATACATAACGCTTTTTCGAGTATGAGCCTTTCGTCATCTGTAAGTTCAATAATTGTTGTTGGTATTGTAACTTTCATAATTTCTCCAGTAACTCTTCCGGCGTCATCCAGTCCTCGTTGGTATTCGAGGAGTAACCGTCACATAAGGTTTCGTGTAACTTCTCGCCCGGACGTATTCCTATTTCATTAAACGTACAGTCGGGGTCTATCGCCCTTGCCACTTCGGTTATCAACATCGAAGGCACTTTCGGGATATATATATCCGAATCGCCTCGATGTTCCAGAGCTACTATTATAAGGTCAACCGCTTCGTCCAGAGTTATCCAGAAGCGACTCATATTCTTATCGGTTATCGGAAATTCCTTTATACCCTTTTCTTTCAACTTCAGGAATAACTCGATTACCGAACCTCTTGAGTTTATGACGTTACCGTACCTTACCAATGTAAAGACGGTCTTATTGAACGAGTTTGCCGCCAGCCATATCTTCTCGGCTGCCAACTTAGTAGCGCCATAGAGATTCACGGGGGCGTAAGCCTTGTCCGTCGATATGAAAACAGCACTCTTTACGTCACATTCGATACAAGTCTCAATTACATTCATAGTGCCGTCCACGTTGGTCCTGATGGCCTCTGTGGGATTGTATTCGAGCGTATCTACCCTTTTAAGTGCTGCGGCGTGTATTACTATGTCAACGCCCCGGCATACCTGCTTGAGCCTTCTTACGTCCCTTACGTCACCTATAAAATATCTCAGGCAGTCGTAGTCGTATTGCTTCTGCATAAGAGATTGCTTGTATTCGTCACGAGAGAAGATGAATAGTTTTTTAGGCGAATACTCTGTGCATATCCTCTCGACAAGAGCGTGGCCCAAAGAACCACTTCCGCCTGAGATAAGTATTGTCTTGTTATTCAACATTATGGGTAAATAGCATCCAATAAAAACGACATACATATCGAGTAGATAATCCACAAACAAAACCTATTCCTAACATTATCCATCCATTCATTTTACCGTCCTTTTAATATACTTTCTATTCGGTCTATTTGACACTTACGGCTGGAATTCTTAATGAAATATATTAAATAATCATATAACGAACATAAACACGCTATAATAAATAAGGGTAAAATGAGAACACAGAGAATAGCTACCATCAACAATAGCGGGTTACAAGTCGAATATCTTACCAGGATAATATACCAGGATAAAACAAAAACAGAAGTAAATAATACGGATAGAAATACGTATTTATATAATTTTCCGGTCTTTCGTTTCATTTTACCGTTCTCTGCATTTGACCGTTCACAAGTTCACATTGAACCCAACTAAAACCACCCTTGGTATAATCTTCTGGCACCATATAACCTATCCCATGCCAATGCCACTCATCAATTAAATATGGTTGCGGGTCTATAAAAGGCACTACTTCTTTAGCCATTAACACACTTGGCACAATAGGTGATATACATAATAGTTTAAGACATTCTCTGCGTTTCACTGAGTGTTTTCTCGAAACCTTTAATAAGAATTTCACATTTACATTTCGTACATAACGGAATATTTTCCGGAAATATTACGAGAATCCTAAACATATCCCCTTCTTTTTCTGCAAACGGCATCTGCATATTATTTTTGTAGATTCCTTCGATAATATTATTACATTGAAAACATTTCATTTTACCGTCCTCTGCATTTGTCCACCTACGAGTTCACGATGATAAGTCTTCTTACCACCATACTCCACTTCACCTAAAGCCTTTTCGGTCTCGCGAACAAGCTGTACCATCATATTGAACCTGTCGGGAAGGATAGCAAAGTCTTTGTCCAGACCTTTGCCGTCAATCGTAATGTGCTTCTCGATTGCAGATGCACCTGAAGATACCGCACTTATAGCACCTATCATGCCTAAAGAATGGTCTGAAAGACCTACGGGAACTCCCCACCGTTCGCACATGTCGGGAATAGTTCTGATATTAAGCGATTCCGCAGGGGCTGGATATTGTGATGTGCATTTCAGCAAAGTTAAGTTCCTTCTCAAAAGATTAACTACATAACTTATTTCCTTTTCAGTAGCCGAACCTGTCGAAACTATAACGGGTAAATTTGTTTTGTCAACACTAATTAATAATTTTTCAAAATTTATTTCAAAAGACGAAATCTTCAGAGACTTTATACCCATTTCCACGGCTATCGGCACGGTCCTCGGATGATAGACCGTAGCGATAAATTCCATTCCACGTGATTCCGCATGGTCTTTTATAGCGGGAATCCAATCGTAGGGCATACAAGCCTTCTGATAGAGTTCGTACAAAGTCATACCCGACCACTGACCAGTTCCAATCCTATACATTTTATCGTTGCTATTGACTGTCATGTCGTCGGGTGTGAACATTTGTACCTTAAGGGCGTCGGCACCTGCTTCGGCCGCCGCCCATACTATCGCAAGAGCCTTTTGAAAAGACTGCTGATGAGAAGCACTCATTTCGGCTATAATTTTAACCATTTCTATTCATCCACAAAGTTGCATTAACAGACTTTACTACTGTTATAACTTCATTTTCACTTTTTAACGGAGCGCCGCTATTAGACATCCACTTGCCATCAAAATACGCCGATACCAGAAAGAACCAATAATTGCGGCAGTCATAGTCCAGACACTCTTTGGGCATATCTTCGCGAGGAAGTCTGCACCCGTTATCCGGAGAATGAAAGCCGCCCTTATCAGTCCATAAATGCCTGTTGGAGTCTGTCACGTAATCCTTACGGCTTTTATGACAATGACGGCAACAGTATGGAACGCCATTACGAGGCAACAAGGGACAATCTATACTATATTTACACCCATCTTTACTTATAAAAGACCCGACCTTCTCACTGACCATTGTTTTTCCCTTCTCTAAATATCTCCGAACATTTTACCATCCCATTCATCCAAGTCGTCATTCTGTGAACGGAAGTCATCTAACCAGTCTTCCCAGTTTCTCTTCCATTTCAACTCTTCCAGGGTAGCTTTCGGGCCTCCGATAGCACCCCACGCCTTCCATGCACCGTAAGCAATCAGACCTTCGTCGGCCCCGGTAATATCCGAAACGGTAGCGTCGTTAGTCGTCAAATCACGCGCGTACCTGTCTCCGTCGAATCGCAAGTCCTTATCATAGTAAGCGGTAACGCCTATCGGCATTATCTCTATATAAGCGCCCCTTCTCGTCCACACAGACGGTATAGTTAATGGAATATCACTGTGGGTAGGGTCGGGATACAACTCGTCAAATTCGTCGGTAGTCAGGAAGTTCAGCTTTTTCGTCTCAAGACCGTTCAGGTACCATACGTCGTATATCCTGCATACGGCGTCCGAGACGGAAACATCGCCTACGGTTATATCGGCTAACGCATACTTGAGTACGGCGGTAGTATCCAGAGAGTCCGTATTCTTAAAGGACATTCCATGAAGACCTACGCACCCCTCTACTATTGCCGCCTGTGCATCATTAAGCCATCTGGTCACGCGGGCATCGGTAATAACACCCGAAGCCGCAGCACCCGGCCGGCCTACTATCTCTCTAACTTCATCTGTTAGTTCTGCGCCTGTCATAATTCACCTTAAAGTCAGGTGTGAGGCCACGTGACCCCACACCCAACCTGAGAAGGACTAAATTAAAATCCGCATAACATATATCGAAAACGCTCGTCTTCGAGGTTATACGGGCCTGTACGCCTAAACGTAACCGCACCCGACGTTATTATGCAGTCGGTCGGAAATATAAGCGTATTGTTATCGCCACCGGTATCGTAATCGGCTATGCCGAGTCCGAAAAAACAGGTGACCAATCTTGTTGGTACTTCGACAGTCCACGAGCCGGAGCTTACATCGAAATAGCCAAGTTCTGTCCGGCCTGCACCGGGTATAGTTCCTGCATACTGTGATGCTAAGTCTATTCCAGCCATATTAAGCTCCTTTCATTAAGCTGCACTTGTGCAAGCATGACCGAAAGCATAGGGCGGCAGGCCGATATTTCCTGTCGCATCAGCAACATCGGACATATCCGCACTTGCAATCTTCATCCATGCCGCTGACATACACGCCATTATCGGGCCGTTTCTCATCAAAGTATCTACAGAGAAATCAAAGCCCTGAGAGGTATCTGACTGGCCTCTGAAATGACTCACATCATCTAATGGACAAACACCACCAACCCAGAACCAACCGTAGGTATCGCCGTAACCGGTTACAAAAACAACAGAACCATCGCCATCGAGAGTAGCGCAAGGCAACGCAACAGGAAAACCCTGTGTAATATCCGAAGATACCGCCGTATAACACTTCGATACAACATACCAGGGAACTGCTGAGAAATCAGTAGTGTACTTTTCCGCATCGGAAATATCACAATGTGCGCACCATGCACCATTTATGCTATAGTCTGTCGCGTTAATCGGGGCAGATGAATAGTCGTGGAACATCAGATACTGCATCGTGTAGTATCCGGGTGCGTGCGGGTTATCCGAGTACGCCATTACCTTCGTACCAACAGGTACTGGAGGTTCCTGGTCCGCAGAAGTTGTAGTGATATTATCAACGGTATTGTCCCAACCATCAGTAGGAACACTACGATTAGGATTGATACCACCCGGAAAACCATCGTTAAGGGTTATATATCCCAAGTTTATTAAAGTCATTTTTTTACTCCTTAATTAAATTGTTTTTCATAAGTCTTTTAAGATACGTTACTTAGCCACATCGAACTATTTGGTTTCCAGCAGAAGAAGTTCCCGCACATCATTATTCTGGCAAGCCACATATCATAACCGTTGGAACGGTCGCCCTGCCACACAAAGCCGGTCTGAGAGAAGTTTCTCTTACTCGACATACGCCATTCCCAGTGCCTGAGATTGATAATGAAGACCCATGTCTTCATTGTCGAAGTCGTCTGGAGATAAGGAACGCTCACGAACTCGATTCCACCATCAAGCAGCATCGAGTTAATGCCCTGAGACTGCTTGAGTCCCGCCTTATAGATGAGCTTAGACTCCATCTCGGCACGCATCTTATTGAACAGCGTCGGGCAACACAACACCATCAGGTCGTCCTCACCGTCCATGTGATGGGCGATGTCGGACTCGTGGACCCACTTTCTCACGTTAGAGACAGTGAAGTTGGTCGCTGTAGCCTGTGTACCGGCTGTAATTCCACTCCACAAACCGGCGGGGTCTGCACCCTGCCAGTAGTCCGCTGTGTTACTTGAGGCAGTTCTTGTAATCGTGCCGTAGGTAACGTCAACGTCTAATGCCGATACCAGCGACTGAAATGCCGTCGCCCCGTCAGCTACGCCCGTAGTCGAGCCTGAATTAAAGATTTTGGCGCATTGCCATAATCTCAGGTCTTTATGGGCCTTACTCACAAGATGTGAAGGAAGGTCGAGTAACTGCTCTTCGGTACCGGCGTCGGCGTTCTGAATGTATTCGTCGAGGTCGTATCTAAGGGGCAGTTGTGCATACTTCCACGTAAACCTCGGTTTTTCAAGAGTAGTCTTCTTGGCGTCCGTTAAGGCGCTGTTGTTGGTGTACTCCTGTACCAGTGATTCGATTGTGTCCGTATCAATTAGTTTTTCAATATATTTACCACCTTTGAAACTCTTGGTGACCTGACCGTTGCGCATAAGTGCTTCAACGACAGGCGTTCGCATGTGAACCTGGTCAACGAGAGTCCTGTCGAACAGTTCCCTCGTCGCTTTAGTGACATCAGATGTACTCATGTCTTACTCCTATTTTGATGTTATAGTCATAACGGTTCGTTCCGCCATGACTGGTTTATTTTCATATCGGCGAGCACCTCTTTCATAGAGCCGGATTTTCTGGCTTCTTTTTTAACTACAGGCGCTCCGCCCTTACCAGTATCAATGTTGACGGTAGCCTTTTCTTTAGAAGTTTCTTTTTCAGAGACCTGACGGTAGCATTTCTTCATCAAGATATAACCTTCGAACTTGTCGTTCGGCCTCTTTTCCTTGCCGGTATCAACGAGTTCGTCGGCTATCTTAAGAGCTTCGGTGCGGTACTTGGGACTAAACTCTTCATCGCATTGAGACAGTACCGATTCACGGGCCTTGTTTATATTCTCCTGGCGGATACGCTCCGTTCGGTCGGCTTCGTAAGTCGATAGCTTTCTGGACATTTCATCGAGTTTCTGGGCGTTGGCCCTGTCCCTTGCTTCGAGCTTTTCAAGGTTTGTGATTACGTTCTGGTCAACCAGAGCAGTGTCCATCTGAAGCAGTTCATCTTTCTTAGTCTGAGTTTCCTTCTGGGAAGTCTCAAGCTTCGATTGAGCCGCGGCAAGCTGGGTCTTCGATTCTTCCAGCATAGACGCGTACTGCTGGGCCTCTGTGCGTGCTTTTGCGGCCACGCTCTCGGCCTGGTCGGCGCGCTGGCGCTCCTTGTCCCACTTCTCTTGAACCTCTTCTGGTTTGGTTTCTGTTTTCACTTCTTTGACTACTGTTTCCATTGTTTAACTCCTTCGATTCATTTTTCAGCATTTATCTGTTTTTACCGAACAAGGTTTCATATAATGCCTGTTTCCTGTCAGCTCTTTGTCTTATTGGCTTTGGCACTATCTTGTTTTGCTCTTTGTTCACGTTCCTTCTCGGCATTTACTTCTATCTTGAATATAGTTTTCTGTATATCGAGGTCGCCCTGCTGACGGTCGATATTCAGTTGTTTCTTATCGAAATCGCCCTTCTCCATATTCCTTGCGGATATTCCGCCCAAAGACTGTTGCTGCTGGGCGAAACGCTCTTTGGCCTTATTCACAATTATCTCCAGTGCCTGTTCAGGCGTTACCTGCTTTTCAAGGACGGCCTGATACAGTTGGTTGAACTGCATGAATAACTGCCATGACTCGTGAGTCTTTAGTATCTTCCGCCAGTTAGTTATCTCATAAACCCTCAGCATATCAGGCAGCATCGGATTGACCTGCGGAGAGGCCAGCATTGCATAAGCCTTCTCGTAGCGTGTTTCCTTCTGGACAGGGTCGAACGGCAAAGTCTGGCCCGGCTCTATATCCACGTCGTACTTCAAGGTCTTTAATTTCTGGGTTATCTGCTGTGCGCCGATTACCTTATCTTCGCCTACTATCCTGATGAACCTGTCTATCGCATAGTTCTTCTGAGTTATCTCTGCGGCCAACTGCGCTATTCCGAGTACCCAGTGGTCCTCGAAGATACTCTGTAAGTAGATTCGGTCGTTGGATGAAATTGCAAGGTAGTTTGCCTGGGTAGCGGACATTTCACCCGGACTCTTCTGGCCCTGGGCAACGTCCTGCATACCGGAAATATTCTTGTACTCCTGTGCGAATAACTGGTACAGGGGCAGTGCCGAACCTAAGTTCTGAGGCGGTATAATCTGGAATTTCTTCCCACTGATAGCACCCTTGGCAAGCCTTATAATAGAACCGGCACCGGAGAATATCTTGAAGTATTTCTTTTTCCTTCCAGCCTGAACGTCTATCGCACCGCGTTCTATCGCTATTCGGGGGTCGCCGAACATCTTCATCGCATTGACTAAATGGGATACGGTTACATTAATCATGTCCTGCGAAGTCTTATACATCTGAACGGAGTCAACGCCCTGCCACATGAACGGGAGCATGTAATGAGGCGTTACGACAAAAGGCCATCTCTTATACGGATATACCTGATTGTCCGGATTAAGTATTATGTCTTCACATCTTATAACGAATCTTCCGTTAGGATATAACGGCCTGTCCCACTCCCTTACAGTCCTTCGCGGCCACTTGTCCGACGGCATCGACTGGCCGCCCTGGTCAAGGAAACCGCCCATACTGTCGGGAAGGATTACGCCCTGCTGGAGCAGTTCCTGCGGAGGTACGTCCTCTTCCTGTTTTTCGTGGTTAGTCTCATTGTCCTTAAAATAGGTTTCAGAGAGTTTAATGAACTTTCGTTCCTCATCGCCGGGATACTGCTGACCGGACATCTTATCAGCGCCCTGTATTAACGTAAGTAGCTGGGTCGGTCGATTAGTCTGGATTCCGGGGTCACTATCGCCCGTTCCGTCCAGCGGATACGTTGCCGTACTACCCGTCTGGCCCCTTATCGTATATCCGCCCTTAGCGGCGCTCTTATAACTTACCGCCTGCTCTTTGAGTTGTTTCTCGAACTTCGGCCATCTCTGTACCGCCCAGTCCAAATCGACGTACCTGACCGTACCGCAGTCACCGTCCTGAATGTACTCTTTATCGGAAGCCCAGAACTCGGAAGGATGCCATATCCTGTGTTTTACATCACCTACCCATTCCTGTTTTTCCTCGTCCCACGCACCGTCCGGCTGGTCTTCCCAGAACACTTTAGAGACCCTGTACCCGAACAGTTTACCACACAGGCACGCGCGTATCTGCTGCATGCGCATACCTTCGTGATGAAGACCTTTCTCCCAAATCCACTGTAAGGCACTCTGCCATACTTCGGCGGCGTCCGAGTCGTCGTCGCTCTGCGGATGGGCAAGAATCTTCGGATAGTTCTTGGCTAATTTGGCTATCTCCTGCATGGCGGACGGCCAGATATAATTGACTATTATCCAGTCCCAGTCCTTGTGAAGAGCCTTGCCGTGAAGCTGGTCGCTGAAGAAGTAACGCAAAGACTCCTGAAACATAGAGGTATATGATTCGGTAATCTTCATACCGTTCTCTTCTTTAGTCTTTAAGTCCTTAAGAAGCTCAAGGTCTTTTTGGGATATTTCCATTAGTAAACTCTGTGATATATCTTAAATTTGCCGTCTGAAACGTCGTATAACTCGGCCGTCAGGTACTTATAACCTGCGAAGTCGAACTGTAATTTTGCTATATTATCAGCAGGAGATTTAACGGTAGCGGCCTTGAAATGCGCAGTATCAGCGACAACAAAAGTATCTATATACAGAGAAGTAGTATTATCAGCACTCGCGCGTGCTGTTCCTGCCGTCATAGATATATCATAAAGCAACTCTGCGGGGCCACCCTCAGTTCGTCCATACAATTTCATAGCACCATCTTCGTTTTCTGCCGTTCCGGTGATTATGCCTATGATTTCGATACCGTTACATTCTGTACCTACTTCGGTTGTACCGAGAGTAATTTCTGATAGAAACGCTTTTCTACTGAAATCGTCCCATCTATAAGTATAGCCATCTGACGAGCCATCAAATATAGATACATCAGCAGAATAATCCGCTAACAGCTCGTAACTGCCCTGATATGTGTTTAACATTGTTTATTCTCCTAAAATACTTTTACTTTAATAACGGATGCGCCAATATTTATATTTCCGCCGGTCTGGTTGTGTAGTATGCAGGTAACGGTATTAGCTGCCGTAACCTGAGCATCTAATATTAAATCTACAATATCCGTAGAAAGACTTGCTACTGCAAGGTCGCCGACCTGCGCACCTCCGACCGTAACCGTAGTGCTTGTAATATCAGCCGTAGCTAAATCACCGGGATTCCAGTCCGCACTTGCCTCTAAGTAACCGTCGTATCTGTCTCTCATAATTGGTCCTCGTAATCTTCT
Organism: Thermodesulfovibrionales bacterium; assembly: GCA_022865525.1. GTDB lineage: Bacteria > Nitrospirota > Thermodesulfovibrionia > Thermodesulfovibrionales > SM23-35 > JALHSV01. Next base: position 25,810 of record JALHSV010000264.1, on the reverse strand, counting down.
TCTTCGTCCGTCATGCCGATAGTATTTATCTGTGTCATTACCGGCTCGTCCTTACCGAACGCCGGAAGACCTTCCTGTGTCCTGCGGACTATATTAGTTCCTAATGACATGCCGTAACGGATGAATACGGCAGTCACTAAACATCCGGAAACAAAACTAATCGCTATTACGTGTAATTGATTCAACGACACACTCCTGTAACTTTATAACAGTAACTTCGTCCGTCTTACCACATACCGGGCATGACAAAGGTTCCGGCTTAATAATCTCTTTTGAAGTTTTAGTTTCCATTTTTTTAAGTTTGAGCCTTTGCAGAAGCGTAGGCTTAACTTCGTTCGTAGTAGTAATCTCTTCGGGATTGTCGGCGTCCACCTTAAAACCGTGACCGCACCTGTCGCACCACATTACCCATTTTTTCTTCATAGTCTTCTCAACTGTATATTTAGCCATATCGTCCGCCCCCGAACATTTTCTGGTAGTCTCCGGCCTGTCCCGCCGTTATTATTGCATCAACGTCATATTCCCATACCTGGGCCGCCGTAGCACCACCGCCGGCCGCAACAGTAGGGGCATAAGCACTATAAAATAATCTCACTAAATCGACGCCCGCCTGTATAGTAAACGAGTAGTCGGTATCTACAGTAACCGTTCTGGTAGCACCTACGTAAGCGTCAATCTTTCTCGCTTCCCAAAATCCGCCGGAAACGTCATATATCGCACAAATCATATTGACGTAGGCATCGTTAGTAGCAACACCGGCCGTCAATGTAAATACGGTGTCCGGAGTCGTAACGGCAGCCACGGTAGTATAAACGGCCACGTTCACAGCACCGCCCTTACCGGTATTGGCACCGTTAAGCAAAATACCCTCGCCCGTTCCTGCTCCTATAAGTTCCATTCCGTGACCGTTAGTCGCTCCGGTCGATTTTATACCGTCCCCGGAAGTAGCACTGCATTCGATTCCATGACCGGTAGCCCCTGCTACGGCCGAAAGACCGTCTCCGGTTCCCGCCCCAGTCAAGAGCATACCACTATTATTTCCTGTCGCCGTAGCGGATATGCCATCGCCATCAGTTCCAGCGGTAGCGTAAATGCCGTCTCCGGAAACACTTCCACCTATCGAATAGATTCCATGCTTGGCCGTACCTATCGCCGAGGCGTGGATACCCATACCTTCGGTTGCAGCTACAGCTTTAATTCCATCTCCTGTCGTATTTCCGCCTACCGCGTAGATACCATGTTCGTCCGTTCCTTTAGCTAAGGCGTAAATGCCATCGCCTTCGGTTGCGGCCTCGGCGGTAATTCCATTCCCGCTCGTCGCGCCGCCCGATGAGTGTATTCCATGACCGGTGGCCCCGCCGGTGATAGAAAGGCCATCGCCCGTACCGTTACCGGCAAGCAGCATACCATGACCGTTACTTGCGCCGGCACCATAAAAACCGTCCGTACCGCCGTCGGCACGAATGCCGGAACCAGTTCCGACTCCCTGGGAATACAAACCCTGCCCGTTAGGAGCGCCGCCCGCAAGCGATATTCCGTTACCGCTGGTAGCACCGCCAGTTGACTTGATTCCATGACCAGTCCCGTTTCCAAGTACCGAAACGCCGTCTCCGTTAGCGCCGGTAGCAGCTATTACCACCGCGTCACCGAGGTTATTTTGAATATTGAGTGAAAGCAGGTTTAACGTAGCGTTATTGCCGTTCGTAGCACTACCGTCAATCTGGATTACGTTACTTTCGATGACCCCTGCGGCCACATTTACGTTACCTGTCGTAAGGCCATTCGTTACGGTAGTTACGGTAGTAACAGCGGCTATCGTATCGCCGACTACTACATAATCAGCCGAAGGCAATGTTCTCGAATCAAACTCGGCGCCTAATGTACTTGTTACGATTCCGCCAGCAGCCTGAGGTATAGCATTGGGTAGTGCGGTCAAACCCATTCTAACGCCGTCGTAGGGGTCGTAAGGCACTACCTGCAAGGTCGTTCCGACCGACTCGGCGGTATTCGCGCTCTTATACCTGCCCTCGATAACACCGAGATTATTGACTTCAGTTGCAGCTACGAGTTCGACGTAATATCTTCCATTGCCCATTGCCACGAGAACACCGGTAGTATTGCCCCAGGCGACGCCGTTAAGAGACCACTGCGGCTGGCCGCCTACTTCGCCCGCCTCGGCAGTAATGCCGTCGGTAGCGTCAACGCAGTGAAAGTACATTCTTCTATACGCCGCCGTTGCTTCGGATTGTTGAACGAGTATGGCCATATCAGGCAATTCTCCTGCTTGCTATTTCTCTATAGTAATACGGGAATGTCGTCGGCACACCGCCCGCTATTTCGTCGTAAATTATCCTTCTTCTTTTTCTACCTATAAATCTGAACGGCTCTCGGTCCTGTTGCTGTATTTCGCTTGCTGATAAGGCTCGGTTATAAATAGAAATAACATCAAGTTGTCCATCAATATCACGATTTGCAAATTCTCTATCTGAACCAAAGTATAACTGTGGAGGAGCTATATCTAAAACTCCAGCAGGGCCGTCATCCCTGCCTACCTCTATACTGTTGAGATACACAATAGCACTACTGCTGTCAAACGTGCATACCCAGTGCTGCCATGTATTCAAAGTATATGCGGGCCCTCCGAGGTCAAATAGGGATACTTTATAGACCTCTGTTTGTGCATCATTATAAAGACTGAATCGTAATTTTGCTCCATAGTTGAAAATAAGTATTCCATTTCCAACTTTTGCGGCTGTTTCCCATGATGTAATGAAACCATCATTCGCAACGACTGTATGATAATTTAACCAGAATGAATATGTCCCCGCTGTAACTGGGCCTTTATTGAATGGGCTAACAGTCACATAATCAGTTGTACCATCAAAATCCAAAGCAGGCCCAAATTTACCTCCTGCCCAATAGGTATTTCCAACTAACGTCCCCGCATTCCCATTCCCGCTCAAATCCTGAACGGTATTGCCTGAGCCTTCATTCATCAGCCAGCAGCCGACGAGACCCTTGGTGAAGGGGTCGCCGTAATCTAATAATTCACCTAATAATGGTTTTCGATTAGACACTCGTATAGTCCGTAATAAAGTTATATTGTACCCGGCACAAATAGTTTACATCGGCGTCGTCGTTAAGAAACACCACTCTTGCCGTCCAGTATTCTTCCGGAACTCTTACAGGCCATTGATTCACGCCGTGGAGGGTAGCCCCGGTCGGGCACAAAACGTCACAGTGAGTGGAAAAGTCCTTGCTCGATGAAAAGCAAAAGTATAAAGCTACGCCAGTGGAGACATCCACTAACATATTTACCATCGAGTTCGCCGCAGTTGACGTATCGTAGATTAATACCCTCTGGCCCCTTGTAGCAATTCCGGTCGTATCGCCCATCGAACAAGAAATCTCACCGGAATTTATACCCGCCGACATATCTATCTTGCCGTTTGCCGTTGTTCCGTAATTGCCTCGTGCGAACTCGTTCCAGTCGTCCGCAGTGCTTCCGCTCTTACCGTAAGCTATCCATTCGCCGGCTATAGCAATAGCATTAGTATTGCAGGCCGCCATAGATATATTGAGAAGACAGGCCACTTCGGAACTTATATCAACCTCCGGAGTTAACAGGAACGGCGTTCCGGAAGCGTTATCGTCGAGCACCGTCCATGCCTGTAGTTCTGTTACTGTGCGTTCCAGTGTTATCGTAGCTGCCACTATACTAATCCTCCATCTATATTAGATACCATTTGTAAGACCAAAGTGTTATTTTCTATGTTCTCGCCCTTCTCGTAGGCGTCTATATAACCCTGCACTTCCAGTTTTATCTGAGGTTGAATCCGGGCGAGAAGCTGTTCTATAGTCATTCCGGCAACGGAAGTCTTGGTCTCTTTACTGAATATACGTATATCTTCGGCCGCACCGGTAGTAGGGTCGGCGTCGTCCCATAATTCCAACTGCATTTCAAGATTTGCTATATTAGGTCTGGGTATAGTAGCGTTTATAAGCGTAAAAGCGTGTTTCATATTGTCCTTATCTGTTCTTCGTCTTCTTCGTTTTCGTATTCACAGTCAACCGCACCTGCGTAAACTATATTGTCTTCCCTGTAGTCCGGAACGTAACTCGTAGTATGCGAGTCGGGGTACGGTTGTGTTACCGGACATCTTAAATGAACCTGCAAAGCAATCATAACGGCAAAGAGAAGGTCGTCGTGCTTGCTCGGCATGTGGACCTTCTTGCCCGTCTTATCTCGAATGAAAGTCTTCATCTCTTCAACTACCGGCATGAAATTGACCGTCAGGGAATTGTCCCTCATGCAGGTTATGAACTGGTTTATCATGTAGTCGCGGGTAATCATAGTAGTACGCCAGCCGAGATTCTCACTGTCGGAGGTCTCTAACCGCTCGTCATGCTGCTGGCGATTGTAGATATTGTCGTAACCGGCGTCCTTAAACTTGCCTAAAACCACCATTCCGGCCGGAATCTCGGGGGCCACCCACGCATCGTTGTAAAATTCGGCCATTCTGAGAGCCTGCTCACCTAAATCGGCTTGATTGCCCCTGCCGTGATAAATCGCCACTACCTCACAGGCGGCACGGTCAATTATGGCGATGGCGTCGCAGTCAAGATTACTCTTAACGTCGTTAATATCGGAAACGCGGCCCTCCATCGTATCGATTCCCATACAATAGTCGTGATTAATCTGCGGTAATCGAACTATCTGCCAGCAGTTGAATATCCGGTCGACATTTTCAATCTCTCCGGCCATGATGCAGTACCTCGGATGAGGACAGACTTGAGATTCCTGTGATTTTATCATCTGCTGAGTGAAAACCGGGTTCCCGGACGCCTGAAAAGCCTCCAAGGCGGTAGCCGGATACTCCTGACGGAAGATGGATATGTCCCCGTTTACCTCGTCTATCTTCAATCTTCGCCAGTATATCTGGCCGGGCCTTAAATCGTACTGGTCAGACTCCTCCCGCTCGTCCGAAGTCATCTGAAAACCCTTCGGCGGGTCAATGGAATACTCGGAAAATCTGTACCACGGGAAAAAGACCGGTAAATAACCGGAATAATCGTTCGGATTCCTCTTCCTTCGCTCGACAGCCTCCCAGAATGTATCGTAAAACGCGCCACCGACACCGTTTGCAGTGCTCTCAAGGATAATCGTAGTGTCCCTGCCCTGCGGAATGCCCTGATAAATACCGGCAAGCTGCTTCTTGGCGTTAGGCCAGAAAGCAACCTCGGAAGCGTGAAAATAATGCGGGGTATAACCTCGGCCAAAACCCTCTTTACCGGCCGTCTGAGCAATAATCTTGCTCCTGTGAGGGGCGGAAAAGATAATTTCCTTGCGGTTCGTAGCGTCCGTAGGTTTAGGGTCGGCAATCTCACTCAAAAATAACTTCGTCATCGAAAATACGTGGTCGGTCGAATCGGTGTCCAATGAACCTATGAAAACCTGCCAGTTGGGACGAAAATATGCGTCGTAAAAACCCTCGGCCTCGCTCCACGTAGTCCAACCCACCTGGCGGGGCTTCAATAATACTATCCGGACAGGCAGAGAACGCCTCCGCTGCTCCTCCATAGTATCGTTGAGCAGAATCTGACCGTCGTTAGCTACTAAATGAACTAACCGGCCAGCCTTGTTCTGGATTTTAAGATTTTCGGCTATCCAGCCTAATCTTGTACTAACCCCCAATTAATGCGTCCGTTTCTTCCTTCTCAAAAACCTCATCTACACCCCACTATAACGGGCGGACTATTTACCTTTATCAATAATACCAACGTCCTTGCATCCTTTGCGCCTAATGGGTCAGAGACCACCACATTTATATAATGCAGACCTATATCGTCAATAGTAGGCGCCCAACCCCAGTTAAACGTATGAATAACCGCCAAACCTAACGGGTCAGTAGAATCCTTAATAGTAATCGGTACCGAATCAACCGTTATCTTGGAAGCCGTAACAACAACGCCCTCTCCGTCTCGCTCGTAAACGTCCAGACTGCCGGCGTAAGAACCACCCACCGGAACTACTACCGCCAACATCGCCGGACTCGGACATAAAGCAGGGTCAAATATAAACGGGTCGCCGGGAACTACCACCGGAGTAGGAACAAAAGTAAGTAATGCTAAAATTAATATAACTAATGCTCTCATTTACGCTTACCACCTTTTTTACCACCTCTGCGGCCACCTTTGCACTTTTCTACCATTGTAATACCCAATCTTTCAGCGGCATTCGATAATTCTTTATTAAACGCACGAGCATATTCGGCAATGCCAATTCCGTATTGTTCCCAAATAGGTCTTTCTTTTTCACTCATTATGCTTATATCCTATCCTTTGCTGCTTTTCTTTACTTAGTTCGCATTCCTCAGCATTTACACAAGTTGGTTCGCCTTCGCCGTTAAGATAGCTAAACTCATAAGCCCTGCCCTTACCACGAATGAATATGGCGGTAACCTGACCGGGAATGCCCTTGCAATTTACATTATCGCCACATCCAAATTTAGTCGTTATACGCGCCATTAGTTATTCTTCCTGCCCTTCTACGGGAATGTGAGCCGGTATATATCTCGAACCATACCTGTTGGGGTCTCTTGGATTGTAACGAAGCCATACATGCCCCTCAAACATAGGACTCGGCTTCTTCGCTCTATTTGTCTTTTGCTTATTTCCGCAAGCCGGACATTTCGCACCATACCTTACGGACGCTCTATCGCAACTATCACACCAACCTGAACGACTATGTGGCTGACTTGTCTTTATTCTATTTATGTGTGCTATCATTCTTCTCGCCCTTCTGTGGGAGACTTGGGTTGAGGTAACTCTTTTTCAGGATGACCAAAATAACTGTTCCAACCCCTCTTTGGTAATCCATACATCTTTCGTAACTCTTCCTGTGTATATACGTGCCCCTTAGACGCCTCAGAATCGCCTGTAGTGGACGAAGTATTGGTTTGGGTAACATTATTCATATCAGTCCCTGCCCGTAATTAAGTATCTTAGAAAATAATAAAAACTGTGCCACTTGCGATTCTTTATTATCTGAGACTCGATGTAAGCGTCCTCAATATCCTTCCACTCATTATAGGACTCCTTATATTCCGAAATCTTCCCAGTCCAATATTCAACCTTATCAAATTCACCCAAAACACTATAATACGAAATCCAGTAATATGGGTTGTTTAACATATCAATCCCTAAAATTAGGCCTGGGCAGTGAGAGAGAGTGTACCATCCTTTTAGGTACCATAGTACCCCATCACCCCAACCCCCGCCCCCCTACCTTCGACTTTATTAGATAATTATATAATATACTCATTGTCATTGTCTTTGCTTATTATACTAACAGCATCCAGTTGAGTAATACCTATCAGGGAACGTGTGCTGATAACTAATGGCTATGCCTGTCCGCCTGTTGTGCTCTTGCTCATCTGCACTCAGTCTGTCAATGGTAGCTCGGACATCATACGGCAGGTCAGCAAAGCACTTGATGTCCTTGCCTCTACGCTTGCCATGTAACGCCTTGTCCTTTTCCCTGTAACGCCTTTGCCGTTCTGCGTTCGCTTCCCTTTGCTTCTCTTCGTTCTTATACATGTTTATCCTTCACAAATGGCGTTTCCAAGCTGCTTCCTACGCTGTATCAGCGCCAGCTCAACCTCTTCGGCCGTCCTTGTACCGTCAATAAACGTTATTTGAGCCGTCTGAGGGGCCTTTTGCCGGTTGTCAGGCTCGAATATGCCCTTCACCTTACCTAATAACTCGAAGGCCCTTACAGATACAGCAGGGCTTGATTCAGCGTTGTTTACGGCTATGCTTCGGAGATTATTGATAATAAATTCAGCCGTTAACCCTATTTCTTTACTCTTAATGGCCTTTAGTCTATCTATCTCTTTCTTTATACCAACTTTTACCAAGTTAGCCGGACCTGTTTGATTTACTGTGTTTGCGCAATATCCAGCTCTTAAAGCTGCTTGTGTAGCATTCAGGTCAAGTATATACTCTTCGCAGAAGCGTTTTTGTTTATCTGTTAGTGGTTTAGTATTCATTTGGTCGAGTTCGTCCATCCTGGGTCATCCTGGTGCGTTTTATATTGGTCATTTATGCTATCTTTAGTATTTTAGGCTGTTTAACCCTGCTTAAATGCAGTTTTTCGTGGCAGTCATTACACAATACTATCCCATTATCAGGCTCTAATCTTAACTCTAGGTGCATTTTGAACGTCTTTACATGATGTACCACTAATCGACCGCCTGTCTGTTCACAATGCTGGCAAGTGTACTTATCGCGTTCTAATACTATTATACGCCATTCTTGATAGGCCGGTGAACGTCTAAAAGCTGCCTGCTCTGGCGTATCGGCCCAACTTGCAAATACTCGTTTCTTCCAACTTTCAGCGGTTTTCTTTGTTTTTCTCTTTTTTGGCTTCCGGAAAGTGTTTAATGCTTTTCTTCTCTCTTTTTTAGTTAACTTTGTGGGCTTCCAAGAACCTTGCTCTTTAATCTTTTCAATGCCCCATCGCTTAACTCGTTCTACAGTAGCGTTTTTTCCGCATTCTATTTGTATTTGACGCATCGAAGCACCTGAAGCATAAAGCGTTATTGCCTTTTCTTTGTCTTTTTTCTGTGTTTTATGGTCTCTATTCATATTACTTTCAACTCCTGAAGGACGATAGATTGTTGGTAGAGTTTCCCCCCAGCCCAAAGGGAGAAACTTAAAAACCTGAAGTCCGATGAGTTGCGGTTTTCCGTTTCTTTCACTGTTTCAGCCTTGTTATAATAGTTTTAATATGTGGACTACGAGTAGCAGTGAAACTCTCTCTAAACTCTTATGAGCCGATGCGCCGGGATTTCAGTCAAGCGCACCTATAACCACTGATATATTTGCATAGCACTTTACACACTATACTCTTGCACTGCCACTCACTCAGGCCGTTATCCGTGCCAGACTAAGAATTAGATATAAAAAAACAGCCAGCCCTATATATCCTGTGGTTACAAGAGTATTGGACTGGCTGAATTATTCTATTTTCCATCATATTATACATCCCTGCAAAATATGCTTATATTCGACGCCTATTTTCAAGGCGGGCGCACGCCTAATATCATTAGTATATTTGGAAACTCGCAAATGTCAAATCTAATTTCGCAATTAAACACATTTATTTTTATTTTCAGAAAGTCCGATTTTTTCCTTATATGTCTCATTTAGCGGCAATAAAACGCCATCCGGATACCGTATTTCAAATTGTAGTTTCGGGAAAGTGGCCGCAAAGGTTATATATTTCGCCCGATTATTATAATAGGCCTGTCTTGTTCCGGCCACTTCGATAAATACGTTTCGTTCGCCGTCATAAAAATCAGGCATATATTTGCTGCCGTTGACTTTGAAATTCGCAGGATGATATATCCAGTTGCTGTGTGTAAAGTAACTTCTAATAAATTCTATCTCGGACGGAAAAGCGATAGGTCTTTCTTCTGCGCTTCTACAATTTTTCATTCCCTCTTTTTTCCTGTATTTTTGATAACAAGCTAAACAACGTCTCCACTTCTTAATCTTAATGGGCTTCCTTTTGCAGCTTATACACATTTTTTCCATAACATAAACTCCTTATAATAAGTTATCATTTAATTACAAACTAACATATTGAACTATTATTACAAGTTTATTATTTATTAGAATAAAGTTTTTTTTCGCTCATAAGTCTTTTACTTATAACTATTTATGCTTTGAGCGTGTTGTGTAAAGGAATAATTATCTTGTAAACATTAAAGTTATACTGTAATATATATGATATAAGTTAAGACGCCAAAACTTAATAAGGAGAATGAAATGAAAACCACCAACGATAAAATCCAGTGGTATATTGTACGCAAAAAAGGCAAAAAACGCTGGGCCGGTTATCAACTAACAGCGGCAGATATTAAGCACCTGCCGCCCCAATATGAATCAAAGGGGCCATATAATAGCCTCTTACAATGTATGATGAAAGCCAATAATTAAAAACGCCAAATAATAACTTAATTAAAGGAGAATGAAATGAAAGTTGAGACTACAGAAAAGAAACAAATCGACAAAAAGCAATTGGTCGGACGTATCGGAGACTCTTATTATGTTTGTGATTATCTATTTACATACGGGAAGGATTTTAAGGGCGCAACGGCCACAGTATTAGAACCCGTATCTCGGGCCTCTTATGAAGAGTAAACAGACCCGGAGGGCGACTATGCCCAAGATTATTGCAGGGAAAATTGGGCAGAGGCCGTAAAAGCAGGAATGACCGAACAGAGTTTGGCGGAATATGCTGAAGATATGCTCAACAATGATGGAGATGATGCCATTTATGACCTAAGTGGTTACGCTTACTGGGATATGATACGAGAGGCCGTCCCTGAATTAACAGAAGAAGATTATCCTGTTTTTAATTGTACCGGCGGCGGTCGTAGTTTTGACAAGGATATGGTATTTGATGAGGTTTACAATCAAGAGTTATTGGATGAGATTATCAAATATGAGAGTTAAAATCCTCCGGCCCTGCTCGTGAACCTGGCGTACGCCGCAAGGCAGGCAGGGCTTTATGAAACGATTAACAATTTATTAAAAGGAGAATGAAATGGAAACGACCAAATCACTTAATTATTCAGTATGGAGTATGGCTGTTCACTGCCCAAAACCTCTTAATTATTCTGTATATTGCGATTCCATGTTCTGCCAGCCCCGCGACGCCGCTCAAAGAGCGCGCAAGATAGCAAACGGCGATAAAAAGCAAGGGGCTTCTCATGTGTGGGTTGGAGTGTTTTGTGAAGATGACGGCATTTGTTATAGCCAGCATTATTACAATGCTCCCGATGATATAGATGAAACAATCTCGCATATTTCAAAGAGTATTTTGTAGAAACGTTAACAATATGTGCAGATTTACTGTATAATATACAGCTTTGGCGCACAAATATAAACAAAGGAGATTATTATGATTACACAAGGTAAATGGGAAGTGAAAATCTGGAAATATGTGCATAGTACAGAATCAAAGGTCATGGTACAAAACAAAGAACATGCTATTGCCGAGATGGTTGAAAGCTATTACCCAGAAGGTAATGTGAGACAGATAGCCGAGGCTAACGCCCGGCTGATGGCGGCTGCGCCCGAGCTTTTGGTGTGTGTAAAACAAGCCTATGGCCTTTTAATTAGTGATTACATGAAAAGCAAGACTGATTGGTGCGGTGCGGGCAAGGTACTCGGCCCAAAGTTTGAACAGGCTATCGCCAAAGCCGAAAATAAAGAATAACAAGTAAAACAAGGAGAATAGAAATGGATAAGTATTACGTAGGAATTGACGAAAACGGCAAAAGCGATACATTCGCATCGGACAACGCCCAAGACGCAACGCCAGAATATAGCGGCTATACAGAGGTCTGGGGGCCGTTTGACACACTGGAAGAGGCCGAAGAGAACCTGCCCTGAAAGCCGAAAATAAAGAATAGTAGCTCTGTACGGGCATAAGAGTTGAAAGTGAGGATATTAAAATGGAACATACAATAAAATGTATTGATGTATGCTATAAGACATTAAAGATGATGTTGGAAGCAGGAGCAAATAAGCAAGGGCTTTGTGAAGACGATACATCTGGAGTGAACCACAATGAGCTTGAAAGACGACTTGAAAGTTATAAGCTCATTAAAATCAATAACTACAATGAGCTTTTGGCAGCGTGCAAATACGCAATAGAAAAACTCAGGGATGTAAAAGGAAAAGCATTCCCCGTTTTGCCAATTCTACAAGCTATTGCAAAGGCCGAAAATAAAGAATAGCATTCCTGCCCGCCCCGCGTATCTCCTGCCGATTGGCGTCGGTTAAAAGCGTTGGGCGGGCTTTATTTTGAGTTATTAAGGACTACTTAATAGCTGCTCGACCTTTTCCCCGATGTCAGGAATATGGGTCAGGTTGTCGTTGCCTTTTACGCAGTTCTGAGTTCTCTTTCAATAACCCTTCGAGTTTGGCCTCTGCCTGCTCTGCCCGCTTGGTGGCGGCTGACGCTTTAGCCAGAATTTGTTCTTCTCTGTCTTTGAGTTCTTCGAGGCGGTCGCAGGCTTTTCTAAGAAGTGTTGCAAACGCCCATTGTCGGTCATCTGCTCCTTGCCGTAATAGTGCTCTTGCTCCATCTATAAAATCTGTGTTTGACTCGCTCTCCGGCTTCTCGGCAGGCTCAGGACAACACTTATAACAATTACCGCTTGGTTGATAATATACCTTGTGTGTTTTACAGTAACCTACTATTGTTCGTAGCTTTTTATCGTAAACCAATTTATGTTTTCCCTCTTTTCGCTTAAATTCTTCATTGCGCTCTGGCTCAAACGGCTTCTCGGCAGGCTCTTCGAGCAGGGTTATCGCCTTACTTATAGCCCAGAAAGTTCCCGCCCAGTCATTATCATAATGAGCCTTTAACGCATTATTTAATCCTGCTTTAGTCTGTTTTTCTTTTTCGGTCATTTTGTCTCCAGTTTGAATCCATTTTTAAGTTGTGTACGCTTGAGCATGCGCTTCTTGCCTTTACGCAGGCCTTTGCAGATTGCAGGATTGAGCCGCTTAAAGCCATCCCAACAAAATTCCGTAGCCCAATATTTCCCTGACAATTTACATCGTCCTTTGCTATAATATCTATGCAATTCAATTATTCGCGTCTTTGCTGTCATTTTGTCTCCTTAACAGTTAAATGACGTGGTGAATCTTCTAAGAAATCAAGTATCTCAGTATTGGAATCTATCTTCAAAATAGCCTTGCCTTCGTCTGTTGTGGGTGAGATTACCACACCGAAAGACATCATGACTTCTTTAACTTTGCACTCGCCGTACCTGTCATGGGTGACTGTTTGGCCCACTTTCAATTTTTTGGCATCTCTTTCTTTCATTTTGTCTCCTCGATTTTCTTGCCGCAATACGGGCAGTATATATAATGGTTTTCCTTTGGCCCCTCATCCATGAATTGATTAGCGTTGCCGCAAGCGGTTTCCCAATAAAAGGCGTTCTCGTTAAATTTCCATGTGCATTTTTCGCCCGTCATAATCCCAATCCTTTCATTTGCCTGTTTTGGCCTCTATTACTTCGTCTATCAGCCACCCGCAAAGACCAGCGAGATGGCCACCATCTTTCCTTAAGTCCTGCAAGGCTTGGATTGATTTGCCTTCAAGGTATTCTTGGTGTTCATCCCGAATACGCATTTCGTATTTTTCCCGTTCCCTCTGTTCTCTGGCCGGTTGTAAGAGTTTGTTTTTCAGATAGTCCTCAAAGTCTTTGTTGTATCCGTCCCGCCATCGCTTCTGATTTACCCACGTCGAGCCGTGAGGCCATTCAGAGACAAATTTCTTGTGCTGTTCGAGCCATACCTTTTCCTGCTTCTGAAGCTCTAAGGCGGCCATTACCTCGGATAAAACAGGTTTAATCCTTAGCCAGTGCCTTTCGGCTTCAGATTTACCCTTCTTGCAAGGATAGGCTTCCCAGAATATGTCAAAGTCCTGTAGGTTCATAATATTGGCAAAGGCCATCCGTTAATATCGTATTCACCGTCAATGGCCGGAAAGCCATACTCATCGTAACGGTCAATCTTTTCAGTTAATATTTCCCATATTCTATATTCCATCTTTACTCTGTCCTTTCAGTTCTTCATTACACATATTACGTCATTTAAGGTCATTCTTTCTCCTGCCATAGCCTTTGCCATATCTAACGTAATTATCACATCATAGGTCTTGCGGCAAGGCCAACAATATAGACCTTTGCCCGGCCACCAAAACCAATCGGAAAATGGCCTCGAACAGCAAGGGCATACGTATCGTTGTTTAGGCTTTTTCTTCCATATCCACATCTTTACTCTGTCCTTTCAATTCTTTATTACACATATTACGTCCTCGTGGTCTATCGCCGGGCTTCCTTTGGCCTCGGCAAGCCTTCTAAAGAACGATTTACGCTCTGTCTTTTTGGTTATCGTGCCGCCGAACAGGTCGTCTTTTGTTTCTTCTTTAACCAGCATCGCCTTGTGGCGACAGGTCAGCTTAAAGCCTACGGCCTCGCATAATTTGAGCCAGTCATCCGAGAACGGCACTCGCTGGCCTTTTCGCACGAAGTCCTTGCAGACCCATATAGCGTGACCGCCCGGCCTTAGTATCTGGTAGCATTGCTCAAGTATCTCACGAGCCGCTTTCCAAAAGCAGTCGCCCCTTTGGTTTCCCAGGTTTTCGTCTCCGTCTGAATAACGCTTTGAATTGGCAATATGCAGAGCTTTTTCTTTATCAATGGCCGTTGGCTTTCCGCCGTGTCCGATTCCTTCTTCATACGGCGGACTCGACACTATCAGCGATACGTCCCCGGCCTTGAGATTGCCGAGATTACCGGGAGTATGGCCGTAACCATCACCTAAAGCACTTCTTCCCATATTAGCACCGTGCATTTTCCTAACTGAATCACTTGGCTTATCGGTTAGGCTCCCCTGAAACGGCGGCGAGCTTATGACCAAATCCACCTTACCGGCCTTCATAGAACCTAACTGGCCGGGAGTCTGACCATATTCGGCATTATCTGCTTTACATCCATGTCCTATTGAGCCTTTTGCGCCTTTTATTCCATGACCTTTTGTGTTTGCACCTAATTCTGCATAGGGCGGACTCGACACTATTAAATCCGTCCGTCCGATGATTTCGGACAGTCGGCGACTGTCGCCCTGAATGATTACGGGATATGGACATCCGAACTGCTCGAAAGCGTTGGCGTGAAGGGCGAAGTTCTGTTTAGCAAGGTCAACGAATTTCTGCTCAAGCTCTACGCATATCACCTGAAAGCCGTCGTAAGCACCCAGAATGCCCGTAGAGCCGATTCCCCCGAACGGGTCAACTATAACGTCCACCAGCCATCCATTGCCCTTAACGTGGTCGAGGATGCGTTTTAATAGGCCGTAAGCCATCTTCGCCGGATGACTGAATGCCTCCGGCACGATGTGGTCTTTCCAACTATCGTCGTAACATTTTGTCCATTTATCTGTCATATCTGCTCAAACCTATACACTGAAGTTGAAAAAGTGAAAGTTGTATCCTTATTCTCTTTGCTTTTCAGGAATTTCCGGTAGTCGGCGGCACTGTCAACGGCGGCAATGCTAACTACGAATCTGCCGTTGTTTACCGTATGCCGTTTACAGCACCAATACGGGCCGTTCCTTGTCTGTATATCGCAGGGCTTGCCGTCCTCGTCTTTGATTTTCTTAGTTCTGGTGACGTAGGCCGTGAATTTATCGCCCCGTTTTGGCAGGTATTTTTCATTCATTTTAACTCCTTTAGTTTATCCCCATTGTTCTGCCATTGCTTTTGCTATTGAAGGCCAGAATACGCTTCTCGTTTTTGCTCTGTCTTTCCCACTTGCCACTTCGTTGAAATACCTTGGAGTCCCATCAGGTTTATAATATGACGGAGTCGGCTTTTGTGTCCGATTCTTACTTTTCCCAAATAAACAATCCTGCTCGTATGATATTAACTGTGGTAAGTTTTTTAGCCATAACCAAGTTGTCTTAACTGCATCGTCCCCGAAATAGTACGGTTGTATCATCTGTGAGAATTTTGCTACCGTAGGACTTGCGCAACCTCTTGGATTTTCTATACATATCTTCTCAATAGGCGCTTCCCATAAATCTGCAAAGAACTTCAAAGCCTCAAGTCGCTTAAAAACACGCCCCTTATCATCCCAACTTCTTACGGCTGCGTAACTCAGATAAGTACAAGGCGGGTGTGCTATCATCATATCCCATCCATCGCCAAGTATCTCAAGCACATCACCTTGAATATGTTGCCCGGGACTCTCGGTCGGCAGTATATCACAACTCCAGGCATCGTGGCCTCTTGCCGCAAAAGCATCCCGGACTATTCCAGAAAATTCGCACGCCACCAGAATTTTCATTTCAGTTCCTCTAACATCTGTTTATACATCAATCCTATTCCGACTATCTTACCGTGATACGACTGGTTTTTGTCGAGAAATTCAAGCTCGTCAACAACTTTCTGCCCGTACTTTTCGAGCATAAACTGGTGATAGACCACTTGCCTGCCCTGATGAAAGCCATTACAGGATTTACATTGGGCGTGGATATTTCTCTCGTCGAAATATACGCCACTGCCCCCACCGCTGCCCTTTGAGATATAATGCCCCGCATCGCAATTTCGATTGTACTCGATAATGTGGTTACAGGTACAGCACTGGACATAGCCAAATGGTACGTCCGGATGTTTCTCTTGATATTCAATGGCGTCCCTGAGCCTGATATACTTTGAACACCATTCCCACGCAGTCTTTTTAGCAGTCTTAGCCATTAGATACTCCTTTACCCCGCTTTATCGGGGCTAAATCATCCTGTAATGCGATAACGGTACAAAGGGCAACCAATATCCGTACAGAGCTTAACTTCGATTATAGCGTAACCAACACACTCTAAACACTGGCTGCGGATTGCAGCCTTTCGGCTCTTGGCTCGTCTATCATACAATCCTTGATACTTTATAGGTACTTCTCGTTTCATTTTTCTACTCCTTGATATTTATAAATCCTTTTTATGCCATTGACTTTGTCGAACATCTCCTGACTGCACCAGTAGCTCCCACTATCCTCGTGCCTGCTGTCCACCCTTACAACGTATAGTTCGTAGAAGGTCTCTGGATGCCGCCCACAGCCGCAGCCGCAGGACGGAGTGCTGTTGTTCTGGCATAGTTTGCAGCGGCTCTGCCCGTGCTGGAAGTCCGATTTCGGCAGGAGACGTGAGCAGCCGGAACACACTTTAGTCTTGGCTAACCGGTCTCTCAGCAGGTCGGCGGTGCTGGTGTATTTGTTCATTAAACTCCTTTAGCACTTTAGCGATACATAGACTCGTTTGGCCTGCTAATTATTCTATCCGTTTGAGCAATAACTTCTCTGCGAATTTTCATAGCAACATCTATTAATTGGTTCATTTCTTCTTTCAACCGCTTATTCTCGGCCTGGAGGTCGGCTATTTGCTGTACTAAATCATCCATCTTGCTCATTGGTTAGTCTCCTTTTCTTCCAGCTTCGGGAATTTACAGCCCAAATATCGCTCGCACCATTGTTTTGATATTTCTATCAGGTCTGAGCATTCCTCAATACTCATATCGGCCTTTGACTTAACTTCACATCCATTATTGGTTGCCCAGACCTGCTTGAGCAGGCTCACGACTACTTCTTCGGTCATCGGAATCTCTTTGTATTTATCCTTGACCATAAAACCGATGGTCGGGAAACGCTTCTTGCCGTCAACCCATTCGCCTTCACCGGCAAATTCCTTAATCTGGTTAAATGCAGTAGGGACGATGACTGCGTGAAAGTATCCGAGTTGCTCGTTAGTTTTCGGGCAGATTGTCTTTTCCATCCACATCGTGTAGTCACCGTCCTCCTGCATTAGACACCACGCGTCAAATACCTTCTTGGCTTTCCATCGAAGTATTCCGGCTTTAATCGCTGTGTAAAAAGGCATTTTTCGCATTTGTTCTCTCCTTAGAACCCAATATCGTCATCTGTTATTTCCGGTTCGGCTTCCGGCTGGCCTTTAGGCGCTCGACAGCGAATACCGCCGGTAATTTTGCCCTTATAAGCAACATTCTGGTCAAGATATAGCACGAGCTTCGTTCCCGGCCATTTATCCACATCACCAATGCCTGCAATTTGACCGATAATATCCAAAGTTGTAATGCCCGGCGACCACGGCTTGTAGTCCTCTTTGAAGTGTATTACATACTTTATTTCTTCGGGTTGAGAATCGGGTGCCACATTTTCCTCGGTAACTCTGTCGATTGTTACTAATGCACCTCTTTCTACATCACTTTTTTGGATAAACGTCGTGTTTTTGTACTTGTCCCAACTTCTCATACTTGTTTCCTTTCTTGTTCTTGTTTAAGTTCTTTCATCGTTTTTATTATCATATCTGCGTAAAGTTCAGCGTTTTCACTTGCATATATTTTACCGAGAAATGCTTTAGTTCCCACGATTTTGAGAAATATATCCCCCGGATGTTTAGCACTTTCTATTTTAATAAGTTTCATCTCATTCTCCAGTCATAATAAACTCTGCCCAAAAAGCTATTTCCAACTGGTAATTTTCTACTTCTTTTTTACCAGTAACTCTATACCCCGCACTTCTGTCGCTGCAAATAAGACCGTGCCTTATCTTGCCCCTGATTTCTTTCATATTGGCCTGGTATGCCTGGTCAGGTTCGGCGTAGTAATCGGCAATCATCTGTGTAGGTATAGTAAACTGGTCAACTACAAGTATCTTGCGGGGCTTATTAAGGTACTCGGCGTCTCTGACTTCGGCTACGATTACATCTAATTCTGTTGTACGGCCTCGCAAAGGATTGTATTTGTTGCCTAACTTGACATCTACAGGTATTTCACCGGTTTCGTCCATGCAAATAACCTGTTGCCAATGAGTCTCGCCGACCTGCCACGTTTTCTTAAATGTCTTAACGCAAAGATTAAAGCCGCCTATCTTTGTGCCGTGCGGTTGAATTAGTAATTGTTCAATCTTCATTATTCTTCTCCTTCAATACTCAAATTGAGCCTTTAGAAATTCTAATCTTGCCGTTACCCTGCCGAGCATTATTACATAACTAACCGAACTGTCCTCGACGTTACTGGCCTCATTTGTAATATCAGCCAGTTGTTTCGTTAGGCTTTCGTAATTGGCCTTGATGACAAACAGATGGTCAAAGCAGCCGTGACATATCGGGGAAGCACAGACGTCTATTACGTAGCACTTATTACAAAAACTCAACCCGCACATTTCACATTTCTTTGTTTTGTCGCAGTCCGGGCAGAACATCGTGCCACAACCCTGACATTTAATCAAGGTATCGCTCTGCTCATCACATTTCTCACATTTATCCGGTTCAAGTATCATTCTTTCACCTCTTTACTCTCTGCGGCGAGAAGCTTTAATAATTTAGTATATGCTCGGAAACATTCAGACCTTATATCGTGAGGGGTAAACGTCTTGATAAACTCGTTCCCTGCCTCCACAAGCTCGTCCCAGCCGTTCCAGCACTTGACGAGGCGGAGGGCCATTAAGAGAGAAGACACTTCTTCGTAAATCTTCTTTCCATCTGTTTCCTCGTCAACAATAGCATAAAAACTGGTAGGTTCTATTTCGTCTCTAATTTTTAACTTTGTATGTTCCATTTCAGTCTCCTAAATTGATTTCCAGATATTTAACGCCCCAGTTCAGGGCTTCCTGATGTGTCGGGAACAGTAAATCAAGTCGCCTTCCCTTAATACTGCCGCCCCGGTCGAGTACCTCTGCCCATCCGTAGCCTTCAATTTCAATCCATGTTCCAAAAGGTATCGACTTGGGGGCGGCGATTAGTTTTCCTTTAGCCAGTGCGCCAGAGGCCGTTATTCCGTCCGCAAACGCCCCACAGCACTTCTCACAGGGGCAATAGGCCGTAACCTTATATACGGCACTTCGTCCATCCTGGGCCGCCTGGGGGGCCTTTATCGAGGCGTGGTGGTCATCCCTGACCCATCCTCCGTAAATCCACACCAACAAAACATAGAATAAGCCGACTATTATTACACTGGTTGTTGTTTTCATATCTTCTCCGCTTCTGCAAGGGCTTGCTTGAGTTCGTTATATGCTCGGTAACATTCAGAATCTTTGTCGTAAGGTACGAAGGTCTTGATAAACTTACTGCCTAATGTTTCCACCAGCCTGTCGTGGCTTGCCTTGAGCTTGTCGTAATCGGTTCGTTGTAACCGTGCTTGTTCAGAGCTTTCCAACTTACAATACGCAGCCCACAGCTTGTCGTATCTGAGTCCTTTGTCTAATACTTGCATTACTTCATTCATGTCCATAATCTCATTCTCCTATCTTCTCAGCCTCTTTGAGGGCTTGCTCTGCAATACCTTTTACACCCTTGATAACATGCCGCATATTGCTTGCAGAAACAGCGTCTAAACTGATCCCTGCCGCCTTTAACACTTCTGCTACTTTCTTAAAATCCGGCTCTGGGAATACTTCGAGCGGATATGCTTTGGCCCAATTATCAATCTTTCGCAATGCTTCCTCTTGCCTGTCGTGGCTTGCCTTGAGCTTATCGAGTTCGGCTTGCAGGTCATCTAATTGACATTCCTTACATTCGGTGAGGTTGTTTGCGTCACCAATGCCGTGTTTGCATTTTGGAAATGTACTCATAATCTTATTCTCCTATAAATAGGCGGGAAAGCCACGTTTTTACGTTTCTAACCTTCCCCAATTAACTCTGCCTGAAAATCGAGGGATTGTGTAAGCATTTTCTGCATCCTTGATGCTTTTAGGTTATAGTTTCATAAATGCCTTCCCGCCCGTTTGTTTATATAAAGGCGGTGGAAATCCGTAATTCACTGTTTACTTTACGTCAATCAAAGTCTCATTTTCGATGAGGTTAATCTTCAGTTTGGCCTATCCCTGCCTATCGACCACCGCCCGTCCGTACTCTATTTCTCAATTAAAACCTTTTATCCATTTTTCTGTTTCGGCGGCGTTGTTCATGTGGCCACCAAACAGTAGCATTGTTCCCAGATGTATTGCTGGATGGCTTGCTGTTTCGGGATGTTTTGATAGGTCTGATGTCATAGAAGCTACTGCTTGTGCCATGTCGCCCATCTTTACATATTCTAACGCTCTGTCCTTGCACCACTGTAGATGTTCTGTTCTGTCCATTTCTATTTCTCCGTTCCTTCTGCGACGAGATAATCTCCCGTGCCTTTAACTATATGCGCCCCGCCCTGTAATATCATACCACAACCAGTGATAGTCGAGCGACAGCCGAACAACGCCACCATCAGGATTATCAGGGCTATCGCAGCCATGACCTTCAATCTGGCCTTGCCGTACATGGGCTTGCGATTACTGGCATCTCTGATGTCCTCATCACATTCATTGACTACCATCGTCCACAGAGCCACATCTTCCTGTGCCTCGGCCAGAAATCTCATTGCATCCTGCTTTGTTTTGTTCACATACTCGATTGTCTTTTTCGTATTGTTCATAATTCGTTTCCTCTCTTTTTCCCCTCGCTGGGTTAATCAATGCCCGGCTTTAATGGATGTTCACTACAAACCGGCGTTAGAGGCATATATTTTTCACCTTTATCCATTGAATGTTGCCCCATATTCATTGCATAAAATTCACAGAGCATAGTCCACATTATTTTCACCTTGCGGTTGCAGCGCCGACAATGTACTTTTTTATTATAAACAAGAAAACGTACTAATTCCCTTTGCTCTTCAGTAAACAGCTTATTGGGTTTCGCCTCTCGAATATCTACACACAAAGGTGAAGGTAATGTTTTTTTTGCCATAATACTCTCCTTTCGTCTTAAACTGTTACCTACTTTAGTTAAAAAAATGCTCGTTCTCTCCGAGCTGTCGCGCCTTGTGACCCCGCGTACGGGACTGGCTGCGATATTCGACAGAGATAGATTACACCAGCATACTCTACCCTCATTTTTTAACGTCGTTAATCGCATTGGCCGAGGCAGGATTTGAACCTGCAACTTGGTGTCGAGTTTTCTGGCAGCCGCCCCACGCTTTGCCCTTTAAGCTACTCGGCCATAATTGGGGCAGGCTATGAAAAATTAGCTATAGAAAGGAGGAAGCCCGCCCCAGTGGTTCAAAGACTGGCGGGCAGGATTCCCCACCGTTCACCTGCATGGCCCCGTCTGTTCATCTACTACCAGACATTTTCTTCCACTTCGCCGCCGCCAGTCCGATATTCATTTGTAAAAGAGCGGTACTGCCTACAACCTGGCCTTGGCCGCGTGGATTAAGCGGCGGAGGTTCATACTGATTTCTTCGGCGACCTCAATGTCCATAAAACCTCCGTAGGATGCTAAACATATCTTCCCGCTTTTAGCAATGTATCCTTTAACTCTATTTCCGCCCGTATCTATTGTAAAGGTTTCCAGCGGCTTGCCAAGGGCTTTGAGGTCTTTGGCAAGATTATGACCCAGATAAGTATCGGTAAATGCCGAGTCTGTAGGCTTGAAGCTGTCAGTAAATTCACCCTCATTCACCCACATAATTTTCCCATTTATAACAATGTACGGACATTTTGCGATATTATTCCCGTAATCCCAATCTTTCAGTTTCAGCTTCGGCTTCTCAGCCTCGGCGGCCTCTTTCCTCACTTCGTCTTTGCTCACTTCCCATACCAAGGCTTTGAGTTGCTCGACAAAGGCATTTGCGTGCTTTTGGCGGTCGGTATCGGATGTAGATTCGCTCCACTTATTAAAAGGCTTGCCTGTGTCGTTACAGAATCCGTACTTTTTGAAATACGGACAGGGTTGGCACCTGTGATGGTCTGGACGAACTGCGGCCTCTCCGGTTATCTCGCAACTATACTCGCAAAGGTAGCAATTTTCAAGTATGTCGGCTTTGCTTATGGGCGGGTAATCACGCTTATCGCGAGTTCCCGTCTCGGCCATAAATGTCCAATGCCTTATGCTATTTTCGATTGTTTGTAGTTCATTGTCCATCTCTATTTCCTTTCTACCAAACTATCATTGTTGAACGTACATTCAAAATACTCCGACTTTTCGTTACATACTAACCATTGATACCCCTCGGGCAGGGGGTTGGCTTTCCTGTTGTCGGCCAGCCATTTGTCGTAAGTGGCAGCGGAAGTTATTTCCTCAGACTGAGAAATAAATATCGTCTCCCCGCTTCGATTGTAATCTTTTGGCTGATGATGTAATTGGTATCTCATTCTATATTCTTTCAAGAGATAAAAACCGAAGACCGGCTGAGACACGCTTCTGAGGAGGAGAACGTACCGGCCTCCGGTAGTTGTTCTAAGTTGGATAGTTTTGCATGTCTCATTTGCGTCCTCTATTTACTTGTAACTTCACTAATAAGTATAACTAATGTATCGGCTTTGGGAAGATAAATCTTTAGAGAATTTTCAAGTATTTTTCAAGTATAGTAACCACAAACACTTACAAGCGAAAAAAAAGGGGCAGTGACGCGAAGTCACCACCCCTTCGGAGGAGAGGAATGATAAGTTTGTTATTTCTATGCAAGAATCTTTGCTACTTTTCTGCGGGTTGCGACAGATTCAGAAGCATTAAATGCCGCCTTCTGTTCTTTTGTTAATCCTCCATTGGATTTGGCGATGTCTGCAACTCCCAAGACGATTTCTTCGAGTGAATTATTAGTCTCTTTGTTCTTTTGGAGTAGTTTCAGGACTCCGATAGCCATAGTGCCATAGACATACCACGGATTTATATTCTTTGTGGCCTCCCATCCCGCTTCTATAGCCGTCATTGTATCCGGGGCAGTCTCGACCTCCTTAGCTACCTTTACGACTGTTTCTTGTACCTTGTCGATGGAAGTATTTATCTTATCGACTTTCTCCTTGTTAATCAGGCCGTCTGCGGCCATCTGTGACGTAGTACCCTGTAAGGCATCTACGGCCTCTAATAAGGTGGATACGTTGCCTGTGAGGGTCTTTACCTCGGCCTGCGTTGCTGGCATACAGCCAGTGCATAGTAACGTTAGTAACAATACTGCAATTAAAACGTACTTCTTCATTTTGGTTCTCCTTTATTTATGGATTTGCCCGCCATATACATACGAGCCTTTGTTAATGTGGATTTGTTCTACGTATTGCTTTGAGCCTACTGAGTGGATTAGGCTGAAGCCCTGACTCCAGTTGACTATGCCATCGACGTATTCGGGGTCTAATTTGCACATGCAAAAATTCTCCCACCATGCAAACTGACCGCCCCTATTCCTTTTGACGTACTTACCGTCCCTGTGGGTGTGTCCTGACATCCCTGAGCAGCCATTCTTCAGGAACTCAGCCTTAGCAGTATAAGAGGAGTCCTGCCTGACTATTGTGCCGTGATAGACGAATATCTTGCCTACCTGAACGCCCTCACCGTAAGGGACATGCTTGATGTGGTACTTGTCTAACTTTAACAGCTTTGGCAGTTCAAGGCACTTCAGGCTTGCGAGAGCCTCAGCCTTGCGCCATAGGTACTTCCTGAGTCTGTGTTCGTGGTTGCCCTCATCAAAGATGACATCAGCCCCAGTAGCGGCATCCCTTAGTTCTCCTAAAAAGTCCGAAGCAGCGTCTATCTCTATTTGTAGGGACTCAATGCGGTTCGGGTCTTTATCAAACTTGCTTATCTTATAGAAATCACAGAGGTCACCATTGATAATAACCTGCCTTGGCTGGTGTTCCTTCACAAAGCCCAGAAATAGCCTAACCGCCTTCGGTTCGTGGAACGTGAAGTGGAAGTCGTTTGCTACTGCCGATGTCTTCATTTCTCTCCTTATGTTTTAGATAATACGGATACCTCTTCCAGCAGTCCCAACATGGGTATCTATTGTCGTCATCTGGGACGGTAGTGCCTACATCTACCGCCCCTTGTTTGCCGCAGGTGCATTGGAATTTATAGGTCATCTAATCCTGTATCCCAGTCTCCATAAAAACGTCCCTATTTCCTTGCTTACGTTATCTACTGTACCTTCGTCCTTGCACCAGTTCTCGGCGTGCAGGGCTTCGTGTATGGCGGTTATCAGGCCCGTTCTGGTTTTCAGGTCTGCACATAACATAATCATCCGCTCAGGTTTGTACTGGTCACACACACCGTCAATGTGATAGTCCTTAATGTCTATCCTGTACTTCCTGCCGTTGAATGTATGGGTCTTCAGCTTTCGCATTCTTCCTCTATCGGCTCGGCTGGAGCATTGATAATATCGGTATATAAGTACACCGGTAAATTTTTTCTTTCAAAGGCTTCTCGTTCCATTTGACATCCTTTGGACAGTTCCCATGCAGGTGCCAAGATAATACCATCAAAGTTTGTTCGGGCTATAAACTCCAAATCAAGATAATACCAAGCCTCGTGTTCGTGTCTTGCAAGGAATATGGGCGATGCCCGGTGTATCGGATGAGTGTGTGATATTGGCGAATACAAGTTATATCCCATCGACATAAGCCGTCCGGCACGATAATTACAGATACGGAAATTAGCATCCTCACCTTCGGATACATAATTCCCGTCAGCATCTACACAGGTGTATGGATGTGCAAAATAATATAATCCTCTATTCATAAATCTCTCCTTAAAAATTGTTCTAATGCCATCATTGACCTCGCCGCCAAGTGGCTCAGTTCTTCGAGCATATACGCTTGGTCGGGTTCGGATTTGTTATGTTCTATTAGAAAGTTGATAGCGTGTTCGAGGCCGTGGTCAAGATTGGAATAGCAACCTATCTTATACCAGTTCGGTGTGCCGTCAGGTTCTCTGGGATATGTCTCAGAGCCTTGCCCCATCACCTTAGATAGCTCTAATAGGGCAAGGGGCGGCACCTCTGTCATCTTGCCTTTTATTGCGGATTGCTTACCTCCTCGTTCATTTGAGTAGGGCTTGTCACAGTTCATTTATCTTCTCCTAAAGCTTCGATGATATATTCAATGGGTTTTTTGCCTGCTATTTTCCCACCAGAAAGCCTGAAGGCGAGGTCGGCAAGAATCTGGCCTCTTGTAGTATTCGCCATTAAGGACATATTTGGTAAATGTTTATTTTCATATAACCAATTCCATTGTTCGTCCTCGCTCATATCTAATACTTTGAGTAGTTCTTCATTCATTTCTTTCCCCTATCCAAAATATACAATCATCGTATCCGGCATATATTCTTTAATCTCGGTGTAATGAAAGTGTTTCCCTACTTTTAGTACAACGCCATATTCCAATTTTCGGGCGAGATACCAGAATATCCT
>JALHSV010000263.1 GCA_022865525.1 Thermodesulfovibrionales bacterium | reverse complement strand
TTCTGGATTTCTAAGGAGGAAAAACCATGCATATGGCAGATGCATTACTTTCACCCGCAGTTGGAGGCGCAATGTGGGCTGGCTCACTGGGCACAATCATATACTGCGCAAAAAAACTGAGGGAAAAAATGGACGACAAGCTTATTCCCCTCATGGGAGTCCTCGGGGCATTTATCTTTGCGGGACAGATGATCAATTTTACCATCCCGATGACCGGCTCAAGCGGGCATATCGGAGGAGGGATGCTTCTTGCGATTCTCCTTGGCCCCTACGCAGCATTCCTCGTCATTGCATCGGTTCTTATCATCCAGGCCCTGTTCTTTGCTGACGGTGGGCTCCTCGCCCTCGGAGCGAATATCTGGAACCTCGGAATCTATCCTGCATTTATCGGGTATCCGCTTATTTACAGGTTTATTGTTAGACAGAATGCATCTCCCCAAAGAATCACTTTCGCTGCTATTCTCAGCGTTGCTGTCGGACTTCAGTTAGGTGCACTGTCGGTCGTTCTTGAGACTAAACTTTCAGGAATTACGGAATTACCTTTGAGTACATTTCTCGTGCTCATGCAACCAATACATCTTGCTATTGGTTTGATCGAAGGATTTGCGACTGCAGGCATTGTTATTTATGTAAGAACATTGAGGCCGGATATTGTTGATGACCTTGAAGGGGTTAAATCTCTTTCCCCCGGCGCTTCATTAAAAAAGGTATTAGTAGCCATGGCAGTACTTGCGGTTATCACGGGAGGAGTATTTTCGTGGTTTGCCTCAACTCACCCCGATGGCCTTGAATGGTCTATAGAAAAGATCTATGGCAAACCGGAAGTGCCTCAAAGGGCAAATCAGATAACGGAAAATCTTTCGAAATTTCAGGAAAAGACGGCGATACTCCCTGATTATTCTCTACCTTCAAAGGGTGAAGAAGACACAAAACCCTCATGGCCCGCTGTTGATCCCGGGACATCTCTTTCAGGGCTGATTGGTGGTATAATGGTATTGACTCTGGTCGTTCTTTTCGGTATCGGAATAAAAGTATTGCGGAAACATAAAGAGAAGATGTGACATTCGATCTGGAATTTTTCAACCTTGGCTATCTTGATACTCTTTCCAATAAAGATACCCTTGTCCACAGAATTGATCCGAGGATAAAGATAATAGTCTCTTTTATCTTTATCCTCTTTGTAGTTTCTTTCCAGAAATATCAGATTTCATCGCTTATGCCCTTCTTCCTTTATCCAGTTTTTTTATTGACTGCAGGGGATATTCCCTTTAAGGCAATAGCAAAAAAGGTGATAGTAGTTTCCCCTTTTGCCCTATTCATCGGTATATTCAATCCGATATTTGACACAAATGTAATCCTTACTCCATTTGGGATCCCGGTTTCAGGTGGATGGTTATCATTTTTTTCCATAATCATCAAGTTTGTCCTCACGGTAAGCACCGCCATCCTCCTGATTGCAGTGACATCGTTCCCGGGCATATGTGAAGCCCTCGAAAGGATGAAGGTCCCGAAGATATTCGTCATACAGCTTCTCTTCCTCTACCGGTATCTCTTTGTGCTCCTTGATGAAGCATTGCGAATGGTGAGGGCGAGGGAGGCGAGGTCGTTCGGAAGCAGGGGGAAGGAAATAAGGACATTCATAAGGCTTATCTCTGTTTTGCTTATCAGAAGTGTTGAAAGAGCTGAAAGGATTTACCGGGCAATGTTATCAAGGGGTTTCAGAGGAGAGATAAGAGTCCTCAGGAGACTCCATCTCCGCTATTTTGATATCGTATTCGCTACAGGTTCAATCACCATGTTTTATATATTGAGAAATTATGATGTAGTCGATCTTATCGGTGCAACATTGAACAGGTTATTAAGATGAGTCACCATATTGTCGAACTGAAAGACGTGTTTTATTCTTATCCAGACGGTACAGAGGCATTGAAGGGAATATCCTTCAGGGTAATCCATGGAGAGTCAGTTGGTTTAGTTGGTACAAACGGCGCCGGAAAGACAACACTTCTTCTTAATCTCAATGGTCATCTCATACCGACGAGGGGAGAAATATCCATAGGAGAAGTACCCTTAAGCAAAGGGACGAGGCAGGAGATCAGGAGGAAAGTCGGTTTCGTTTTCCAGAGACCCGACGACCAGCTTTTTATGCCGATCGTTTATGAGGATGTGGCATTTGGTCCGATCAATCTCGGATTGAGCATGGAAAAAGTAGATGAGCGTGTAAATGACGCTCTTGAGATGGTTGGCTGTCTTCACCTCAAGAACAGGCCTCCTCACCGGCTCTCAGAAGGCCAGAAGAGATCCGTCGCAATTGCAACGGTCATGGCCATGAAACCTGACATTTTAGTAATGGATGAGCCTGGCTCAAACCTGGATCCGAAGTCAAGGAGGCAGCTCATTAATCTTCTAAAGGGGTTCAAGCATACTAAAATTATCGCCTCGCATGACCTTGACATGATACTCGACGTATGTGAACGATGTATTATCATAAAAGACGGAAAAATAGTAGCTGACGGCTCTTCTGAAGAACTGCTTTTGAATGAGACCTTGCTCGAAGAAAATAATCTTGAATTGCCTTTGTCCCGGCAGTACCTGTATGTTAAAAGGCCTTTTTAACGTATATCTCTTTTGCGATCTCGGAGTCAATGGCAACGGTCGTTTCGTCTATCTGAATAACATAGGACGGATTTCTCTGCAAGAGTCTGATAACGCTCCCGGCAGTTATGCCCAGCGAGTTCAACTTGCTCAGGCGCGACTGTCTTGTAGGGACGATAAAAGTAATTTTCCCTTTTGAACCGACTTCAAATTCAGACAATCTGGTAACAACGGGCTCTACATCGACTTTATATCTCTTGCAGCATTCTCCGCGAGGTATCGGCTTCCCGTGAGGGCACGTCTGCGGATGACCGAGGAATGTGCATACACTGTCAGTCAGTTCCTCACTGAGGATATGCTCCATCTTGCATGCATCAGCAATAACCGTATCATCATTCATTTCAAAGACATCGGTGAAAAGACGCTCTGCGAGACGAAGGCGCCGTATTAATGTTTTCGCCTGAGTGCGGCCTTTTTCCGTAAAA
This sequence comes from Thermodesulfovibrionales bacterium, assembly GCA_022865525.1. Lineage (GTDB taxonomy): Bacteria > Nitrospirota > Thermodesulfovibrionia > Thermodesulfovibrionales > SM23-35 > JALHSV01. Next base: position 6,628 of record JALHSV010000263.1, on the reverse strand, counting down.
CGAATTATCTCATTGGAGATATCAACGAGCCCACCTTCCTTGAGCGCAATAATAATGGAGTCGATTCCATCATCTTCAGAACTTAACCGGAAGCGGTTCAGGTCGTGATGGTTTTCTTCATTTAGAAGCCAGAGTAGTTCCAACGCCTCATCAATCCGTTCCTTATCCATGGTTACATTAAACTATATATGTTTTTAAAAGTCAAAAAGGCAGTTCGAGGGACATTACCCTGAAGAAACTCTTTCGATGAATGGGGCAGGGGCCATAGCGTTGTAGCATCTCAATGTGTTCTTTTGTTGAATACCCTTTATGTTTTTGAAAATTATACATCGGATACTCGTGATGGTAATCAAGCATGATTTTGTCTCTTGTATATTTTGCGATAATCGAAGCAGCAGCAACCGACGCGCTTACGTTCTCCGCTTTTATTGGGGAAATCTGCCTTATCAGAACCGATGGGAGAGACAACGCATCGATAATGAGCATATCAGGTTTGATGGAAAGCTTTTCGACAGCAATCTGCATGGACTGTCTCGTGGCTCTCAAAATATTCAGCCGGTCAATATCTTGGGGCCCGACAATACCTATTCCTATATCTATGGCAGCATCCTGAATTGCGAAGAACAGGGATGTTCGTTCATCTTCCGGTACTCTCTTCGAATCGCGCAGCCCGGTAATCGTAATGCCTTCTTTCAGCACAACTGCTGATGACACCACAGGACCTGCCAGAGGGCCTCTCCCGGCTTCATCAATGCCAGCGATCCGCACGTACCCCTGTTTTCTCAGGGATTGATCATACTGGTAGATGTCCATAAAAAGACACCTCACTGCTCCTTGGGAGGGCTATTCGCCGGCTCCGTTAACGGGTGCCTGAGTTTTAGCAGGTTTTGTCGCAAAAACCCGCTCCCGCTCTTTTTCCTTTATTTTAGCTGCCTTACCTTTTTTACCTCTGAGATAATAGAGTTTTGCTCTTCTGACGCTTCCTTTCTTGAGGACATCAATCTTGTCAATCGTCGGAGAATAGAGAGGAAAGATTCTTTCAACGCCGACCCCGAACGATATCTTTCGCACCATAAAGGTTTCCCTTGTACTCCCACCGTGCCTTGCAATGACCACTCCGTCAAAGGGCTGAATTCTTTCCTTGTCCCCTTCGATAACTTTGACGTAAACTCTGACCGTATCACCAATATCAAAGTTCGTCCGATCTTTTTTAAAACCTTCCTCTACAGCCTGCATTAAACTCATGCTGATTCCTCCTTTATTTCTCTCATCAACCGTTGGTCCTCTTCGCTGAGAGTAGTTTTTTCAAGAAGCTCCGGCCTCTGCTTCAGAGTACGGCGGAGAGCCTGTTTACGCCTCCATCGCACAATATCCTTGTGATTCCCGGATAATAAAATCTCCGGCACCGCCAACCCTTTATAAACAGGGGGCCTTGTATAATGAGGATAATCGAGTATCCCCCATGAAAAGGATTCTATCTCGGCAGAATGCTCATCGCCAAGAACACCGGATACCAATCTGGCAACGGCATCTATTATAACCAAAGCAGGCAATTCTCCGCCAGTCAGGACATAATCGCCTATGGATATCTCATCGTCTGCCAAAGCAACCCGCACTCTTTCATCAATAGCCTCATATCTTCCGCATAAAAAAACGAGCCGCCTGTTTTCTTGAGAGAGTTCCGCCGCCAGGTTCTGATCAAATTTCCTGCCTGCCGGACTCAGTATGAGAATTCTCCGCTGTGATCTGTCAGGACAGATTGTCTCAACGGCTGTATAAAAAGGTTCCGGTTTCATGACCATCCCCGAGCCACCTCCATAGGGATAATCATCAACGGTTCTATGTTTGTCTTTTGTGTAGTCCCGCAAAGAGTGCACTGTTACCTCAATTAAGCCATTCTGAATAGCCCTTTTGAGCATTCCCTCGCCGAGATATGCATGAAAAATATCGGGGAAAATAGTCAGAATGTCACATTTCATTTCTTGCTTTTCAATAGGTGGCTGTGCGAGATGTTAATAATAATTAAGGGGTATAAGGAAAATGATCTTTCCTTCTACCCCTTTTCATTTTTATGAAAGGCGGGATGTGCATGCATCCCGCGTACGGAGCATTTTTTATTTACTCGAGGATTTCAAGCACGCAGCGCTTCCCGATTTTTGTTCCTGATGCACTCAGAATTGTCCTCATTGCGCGTGCTGTTTTCCCTTGTTTCCCGATAACCTTCCCAAGATCACTCGGTGCCACTCTCAGCTCAAACACCGTGGTTTTTTCGCCATCTACCTCCGCAACATTAACCTCTTCAGGCTTGTCTACCAAAGCCTTCGCCATCTTTTCTACTAAGTCTTTCATCATTCTCCACCTCCATACGAGTTTTGGGCTGCTTACATGCCAGCCCTTCGCATAAGCTTTTTAACGATATTGGTAGGTTGTGCTCCCTGCTGCAACCATTGTTTTGCCTTTTCCTGATCGAGCGTAACTGCGGAAGGGTCTTTCAGGGGATCATATGTCCCGAGGATTTCAATAAAGGGCCCGTTCCTTCTTTCCCTGGAATCAGCTACGACAACTCTGTAGAAAGGTCTCTTATGTGCTCCCAACCGTGCAAGTCTGATTTTGACCAAGCCATCACCTCCTTAAAAGTTAATAATTTTAATATATTTGCTGGAATAAAGTAAAGCTCAGCACGTGTTTGATTTTTAAGGAGAATTTCCGTTATTATCACAGGTATGGAAGTCAAAAAATTCTTCGATGAATCAAGCCGTTATATTATGAATACCTACACGCGGTATCCTGTTGTCCTCAGGAAGGGACGCGGGATGAAGGTATGGAGTTCTGATGGCAAAGAGTACCTCGATTTTGTAGGAGGAGTTGCAGTGAACATTCTCGGACACTGCCACCCGCGTGTTGTAGTCGCGATCCAGAAACAGGCACAGCGGTTGATCCATGTGTCGAATTATTATTATATAGAGCCTCAGATAAAACTTGCCAAACTCCTTGTTGAACATTCCTTTGCCGATAAAGTGTTTTTTTGCAATTCAGGTGCTGAAGCTATCGAAGCAGCAATAAAACTTGCACGGAAATATGCCAAGGAACAGGTTCATCCTAACCGGTTTGAGATTATAGCAGCAAAAAATTCATTCCACGGACGAACCCTTGCAGCGATAACAGCATCCGGCCAGGAAAAATTTCAGAAGGGCTTTGAACCGCTGGTGCCCGGCTTTACGCACGTTCCTTTTAATGATATACAGGCAATGCGTGAGGCAATAACTGAGGAAACCTGTGCTATCCTGCTGGAGCCGATTCAAGGGGAAGGGGGCGTAAGAGTTGCCGACCCGAACTATCTCAAAGAAGTGAGGGATCTCTGTAACGAACAGAACATCCTGCTCATCCTGGATGAGGTGCAAACCGGCATGGGCAGGACAGGCAAACTTTTTGCGCATGAACATTTCGGGATTACGCCTGACATCATGGCCATAGCGAAAGGTCTTGGCGGTGGTGTCCCGATCGGGGCCATGCTTGCAACTGACAAGGTTGCCTCGGGTTTTCAGCCAGGAAACCACGCTTCAACGTTCGGCGGCAACCCTCTTGTATGTGCAGCCGGTGTGGCAACACTCGAGACAATTCTTGAAGATGGATTCATTCTCGATCAATGCAACAGGATGAGCGCATATTTTATCGGGAGACTTGAACTACTGAGGACAAAATTTCCTGCATTGGTAAAAGAAGTACGGGGAAGGGGATTACTGCTCGGAATGGAACTGACGACGGAGGGCGATCCGATAGTGCGGGCCTGTATTGAAAAAGGATTTCTGATAAACTGCGCTGCAGGGACTGTGCTCAGGTTCATTCCGCCATTGATTGTACAACGAAAGGATATCGATCAGCTTGTTGATGCCTTGCATGGAATTTTTTCGAAGTTACCATAACTGGCACAACCTGTATCAATGCGAGAACAGAAATGAAAAGAGACTTTTTGACCGTATCGGATTTATCTGCGTATGAGATTGCTCGTCTCCTGAAAAGAGCCATCGCATTCAAATCAGGGAAATATGCACACGCATGCCCGCTCATTGGGAAAAGTATCGGCCTGATATTCGAGAAGGCATCTACACGTACGCGGGTATCATTTGAAGTGGGCATTTATCAGCTTGGTGCGAAAAGCATATATTTAACCCCCAAGGAAATACAGATCGGGAGGGGAGAAACCGTCCATGATACAGCGAAGGTCCTGTCACGGTACCTGGATGCAATTGTCATGAGAACGTTCAGTCATGATACCGTGACAGCATTTGCATCTCATGCTTCAATACCGGTGATCAATGGCCTCAGTGATCTGCACCACCCCTGCCAGGCACTTGGAGATTTAATGACCATTACCGAGAAGAAAGGGCGTTTGAACAATGTCCGTCTTGCGTATGTAGGAGACGGGAACAACGTCGCAAATTCTCTGATTGAAGCGGCATCGATAATGGGAATCAAGCTTTCCCTGGCTTGTCCCAAGGGTTACGAACCTCATGCTGAGATTCTCGATCGGGCACGGATATTGTCGAAACACGATATCATGATAGTAAGGGATCCGAAAGAAGCGGTCTCCGGAGCAGATGCAGTATATACCGATGTCTGGGTGAGTATGGGGCAGGAAAAGGAATTATCGAAGAGGAAACAGAGTTTCAGAAAATATCAGCTGAACAGGAAACTCCTCTCGCATGCCCATGCACAGGCAATCGTGCTTCATTGCCTGCCTGCCCATCGGGGTGAGGAAATAACAGATGAGGTGATTGACGGTACTCAGAGTGTTGTGTTTGATCAGGCAGAAAACAGACTTCATACCCAGAAGGCGTTGTTAGAATTCCTCCTGACGTAAGTGTTCAAAGGGCGAAGAATTCAGGTGACAAGAAAGCGGTTCTCACCATGAGAGGCAGAAGTTTGAAGCCCCGAGACCTTGAATCCTTTGCGATAACAACCGTTATCGCCGTACTTCTCTTTATTTTACCCCCAATCAATGCTGAAGCGAAATCTCCCCGAATAGAAATTGCTCCAAAAATAATCAGACAGGGGGATGCATTTATCATCAGGGTGACAGGGACAAAAAAGTCGGACGTGCCAAGTGCAGCGGTAGCGAAAAACGCTATCCATTTCAGCATGTGCGGGGAGGGATGTTTTATTGGGATTGGAGGAATAAGCCTTGAAGCAAGAACAGGTTCGTACCCTGTTAAAATCAAAGCCGGGGGAAAGAGAAAAAATCTCAGGATAACACTGAAGAAAGCTGCTTTTCCTCAAATAACTATGACACTGCCAGAGGAAAAGGTGATTATAAGCCCGGATATGCTTGAGGTTGTTAAAGAAGAGAATAAGCGGCTGAAATCCCTGTTCCTCCTCATATCCGACAGGCTCTGGGAAGGGGGCTTTCTTAGTCCCGTCGAAAATACCATATCAACATATTTTGGCACGAAGCGAATCATGAACAAGACATGGACAAGCATTCATCGGGGGATCGATATAAAAGGATTGGAGGGAGATGAAGTAAGGGCTTCAAACAACGGCAGGGTCGTTTTGGCTCAAGAGCTATTTTTTGGAGGGAACACGATCATCCTTGATCACGGGCAGGGGATACATACTGTTTATATGCACTTGTCGCAATTACATGTTGATTGTGGAGATTCAGTCTCAAAAGGAGACGTCATCGGGCTCCTGGGTTCTACGGGGAGATCAACCGGTCCCCATCTCCATTTTGGTGTTAAGATATCGGACATCTCCGTCAATCCCTTATCGGTTTTGAAGCTGGACTTGTAACTGCAGGGGATTCTCCCCTTTTTTTACCATGTATTTTGTGATATGGTATACCATAATTTTATTGAAAGGGAAATGAAGATCATGAAGCTGAAAATTATGGCATTTGTTCTGCTCCTCCTTATATGCTGTGGTTGTGCATCATATCAGTATCAACCTGAATCCTGTTTTCCGTATGCAGAATACAGAACCTACCGCGGGCCTTTTTGTTCTCCATCCCCATGAACGTTTTCTCATCTGAAGGTATTTCCATATTCAGCAGGATTTTATAAGTTGTGAGTAAGAAAGAAAAACAAAACAAGCTTATCTTTGTGCTCCTTTCAATAATTGCCTTCCTTGTCCCTCTATCTGCCCATGCATTTGATGAACAGGTTGTCGAGATCATTGTTGAGGAAGGTGATTATCTTATTAAACTCGGCGAAGAGTATCTTGAAGATCCCCACCGGTGGAGGGAAGTCGCTCGTATAAACCATTTGAAAAATCCTGCAGAGAATTTACGAGAAAGCTCGTGATAAAGCTTCTTATTGCCGATGATCATGCTATTTTTCGTGAAGGACTGAAACACATCCTTGAAGAGCATCCTGACATTATTGTTGCAGATGAAGCAGGGAACGGACAGGAAGTCCTCGATTACATATGGAAAAATGAATATGACATGATCTTACTGGATATCGGGATGCCGGGAATGCCTGCACTCGAAGTCCTGAAGCAGGTAAAAAATGAAAAGCCGCGATTGCCTGTTCTTGTTTTAAGCATGTATCCTGAGGATCAATATGCGGTGCGGTTTATCAGGGCTGGTGCATCCGGGTATCTGACCAAGGAAAGTGCGCCTGAAGAGCTT
>JALHSV010000262.1 GCA_022865525.1 Thermodesulfovibrionales bacterium | reverse complement strand
GCCACACTCCCCATGAAGAACCTCGTCGCCTTTCCTCCAAGGCCGCGGCTCCCGATGATAATGAGGTCTGCTTTCTCCTTTTCTGCAAAGCTGATAATCTCATCTGCCGCAGAAATAGATGAGGAGATAATGGTGCCGGCCGCTACGCCCTCTGCTTTGAGAATCCCCTGGGCCTTGGAAAGAACATCCTCTCCCCGGGCCTTCATGCTCTCATTCAGATTAGCCATCGCAGCGGCAGAGATTTCAAGATCAAGTCCTGAAATAAAGGGAGTCACCGTCATAAGGTGTATGTCTGTCTTTGTAGCCTTTGCATATTTTAGTGCTACTTTTACGGCTTCCATCGAATAGTCCGATCCATCTACAGGAACCAGTATTTTCATTTTTTCCTCCTTAGACTTCCTTCTTAACTTTGGCCTTCTTCATACTCAGTCCCAATCCCTCAAATATGAAGAAGATCGAGAATCCCCACCACATGGTATAGACCACATAGAAGATCAGAAGAAATGTCATGAGACCAATATGATCTTTCACCTTAGCGCCATCAACCTTGTAAAAGTTATATGCTGGTTCAATTGCCTTTTTAACTACAGCAGTGAGTATTTTTGCCTCTGGTATCTTCTTCTCTTTCTCGAATTGTTTGCTTATCTTGGGCAAGGTATTGTTCCACTGTCTGAACATCTGCTTCTCATCGTCAGTTGCCATTGCAACTGCGTATTTGGCCTTGATCTTTTCACCTTCATTCTTAAACATCACATCCGCATCATCCAACGCTGCCTTCAGTATCATTCCGAGGTCTCCTTCGATCTTTAATTCATCGACTTTCACCTCCACCTGAGCACCAGCAGCAGTCAATATCGCGGCAGACCTTATAGCCCTTGTCTCACCCTCTCCCGGCTTATCTTCAGGCTTGCCCACCTTAATCTTTGCACTAAACATAGTGCCCATAAACTTCTCATTGTTTTTTGCAACCTTGGGGATGAAATAGGACGAGCCCTTGGCAAGGTTGTTAAACATCTCATCAGCCCACTGTAATCCATTTTGAGGCTCTCCTGCTTTCGTTTTAGGAAAAATAGTAGAGAAGATCAAAAACAGAACGACATAAAACGATATTGCCATTATTAACCCGAGGCCTAAATGTTTTCCATGTCTTACCATTTCTATCCCTCCTCTCTTAACATCTTTATGTTTCCGAAAAACTTTGCAAAGAGCCAGACGCCGAAGATCGCAATACATATCCAGAATACCCAGAATCCAAAGGTCTCTATTCCTGATGCCAGAGCTGGAGATACGTTGATATAACCGAGATCTCCCAATTTTTTAGGAAGAACGGTTGCCCTGTTCGCAAAACCTGCAAGGATGGTAATCGCATAAAATCCCCTGATATCTATCCCTCTTACAACCTTTGTTGTAAGTGCCCCTACCTGGATTCCGACAAGCGAACCTAAAAGCATTCCCATAGCGAGGGTATAGAAAACATAACCATAAATAGCATACTGCGATATAGAGGCATAACCTGCGGTAAAGATTATCTGGAGGATATCGGTACCTACAGTGGTCATTGTGGATATACCGAATGTATAGATAAACATGGGGAATGTTATAAACCCACCGCCAACACCCATTATCGCTGCCAGTACCCCTACGATAAATCCACCACATGCCAGGATGACACCTGATATCCTTCTTCCTCCAGGCACAATGTCCTCATCAAATTTAATCATAGGGGGTATATTCAATGCCTGTAACTTTGATCCCATGCCTGTTATAGCGGCGGGTTTACCTCCTCCATGACCACCTTCACCATGTGCCCCTCCACCAGCACCGCCCTTTCTTGCTTTTAAATAATCCGTCATGGCAAAGGTGCCTAAGAAAAGGAGAATAAACGCGTAGACTATACTGATGAAGGCATCGCTAAGTTGAGGATCTATGTCATAGATCGTCCTGTTTAACCAGCCACCAGCAGTTGCACCGATGGCGGAGCCACAAACGAATGCCACAGCTAAACCTAAAGACACATTTCCCAATTTCTTATGGACAGTCGTTCCCATTATCGCCTTTGCAAATATGTGAAATACATCTGTACCGACTGCCATAATCCCCTTTACTCCAGCTGCCATGAGGGCAGGAGTTATTATAAACCCTCCCCCAGCACCTATACATCCTGTGATTAGGCCTGCGCCAAGACCGATAGCTATTGAAACAAAAAATATCATGGTTGAATAATGTGCAGGTCCGTATGCTGTTTTGCCCCCAATAAGGTCTGCTGCCTGTAAAAGCGTTACAGCCAGTATCGGCATGAGAAGCAGAAAAAGAATGAGAAGTTTCTTGCGACTCTTGATGATACTCATCGAAACTTCATAATCCCACTTGGCGTGAGCTATAGACGCCATCCTAAGAGCTTCATACACCCTTCTCGGAAAACTCATTTCACTCCCTCCTTTTTTGATTATTTTAGCCTTTGAAATTCCATCTGCAATGTGTGTTTTCTCCCACCTCCGATGAGCCTTGAAAACGCAATGGGGCTTCCGTCTGAACTGATCATGATTCTTGTGAAAAGAAGAGCAGATACCCCCTCGCGTGATTTGATCACGCGCGCAGTCCTCTCCTTTAACTCGGCAATCTCTGCTGTCTGTGAGATTTTGGATATCTTTTTTGTCCCTTTTTCTTCTATCAGGTCATAGAGTGATTTATCAGATATTTTTTCTGAGTGTATATCAGGAAGAATGTACATCGGAATAAAAAATTCTTCGGCAAATGGCTCATCATTAACGATCATCCTGCTCAGAATATAATAGATATTTTCATCCGTCATGAGAAGTTTTTTGGTCTCTTCTGATGACTCCCGAACCCCCCTTTCTACGATTTCCTTGCTTACTGTCACCTCCTCTCCAAACAGATCATTCCCTGACAACCGTACTTTCATAAGTATTCCTGCATGCGGTATTGCATATGTTACAAAAGTCCCCTTCCCCTGCTGGCGTTTGAGGTATCCTTCCCTGACAAGTTCATGAATAGCCTCCCTGACCGTGACCTTGCTGACATCATACATCCTGCAAAGCTCGTCTTCGGAAGGTATCTGTAAGCCGTCCTGCCATTCTCCACTTTCGATCTTCTTTGAAAAAATGGCATAGACCTGAACGTAAAGCTTTTCCTTACTCCCTCTGTCTACTGTCTCAATCCTCATATGCTTATTATTTCATGTCTTTATAATCTTTACGGTAAAAAGCAATGGATATGCCAACTCTTTAACACTTTGATATTGAAGATTATTTAATTTTTGTGCGAGGATGAATGCACGACTATGATGCGAGGAAGAATTGATTTACCAGATAATTAGGAGTGTTGTATATATGCAACATATTATTGCAATGAAATTATATGTTGCTATTGATTTTCTTGAGTTTCCTTTGGAGTTGCTGCCGGTAAATGCCGAGTGCTGCTGCTGCCTTTGAGACATTTCCTCCGGACCTCTGAAGGGCTGACCAGATTAATTCCTTTTCAAGATCAGCAAGGGCCAGCTTTAATTTCAGTCTTGGGGCTACCTTGCGTGAGGGAGTCTGCAACAGGTAGGACGGTAAGTCGGGAGGCAGTAAGATAGGACTGTTGCTGAAAGAAATCGCTCTCTCAATGATATTCTCAAGCTCCCGGATATTGCCGGGATATGAATATCGCATGAGGATGTTCGCCGCTTCTTCACTGATATTTTTTATGAGAATGTCTTTTCGCTTATGCGCATGCTTTTTTATGAAGTGGTCTATTAATGACGGCAAATCCTCCATTCTGTTTCTCAATGGCGGGAGGTCGATATTGATAACATTCAGCCGGTAATAAAGGTCATCCCGGAAAGATCCCTTTATCGTAGTAGCATTGCCGAGGTCCTTGTTCGTTGCTGCAATAATCCTCACCTCGACGGTAATAGTGTGTGTACCTCCAATGCGCAAAATCTCGCCTTCCTGGATGACCCTCAGAATTTTGGTCTGGAACAATGGAGACACATCCCCGACCTCATCAAAAAAAACCGTTCCCCGATCGGCTATCTCAAGCAGACCTTTCTTGGTATAATTGGCCCCGGTAAATGCACCCTTTTCAAAACCGAAAAGTTCCGACTCAAGAAGGGTGTCAGGGATAGCACTGCAATTGATGATAACAAAGGACTTGTCTTTTCTCGGACTCCATTTGTGGATAGCCCTTGCAACAAGCTCCTTTCCGGTTCCGCTCTCCCCGGTAATCAGGACATTGCTCTCACTTACTGCTGCCTTCTTTATCAGACCAAAAATCTCCTGCATTACGGTGCTTGTACCGATTGTTTCATCGAATCCATATTCAGTATCCAAGATCTTTTTTCTGTGCTGTTTAATGATCGCAGCGAGAACTGCAGGAGTGAGCGGTTTCTCCAGAAAATCGCTCGCGCCAAGCTTCATTGCCTCGACAGCTTGCTGTACATTATTTCCGGAAAAGGCTATGACAGGCATGCGGTGACGTAATGCCAGAAGTCGTTTCTGCCATTCAGCCATATCAAGATCGAGAAATGCTATGTCGTATTGAAGGGGATTGACTGGATCAGTGCCTACAGTGAAGGTTTTTTGTTTAAAAT
>JALHSV010000261.1 GCA_022865525.1 Thermodesulfovibrionales bacterium | reverse complement strand
TACAATGCCCGTTCCAGTGCATTCCCTTGCTGTACGGAAGATGCCGAAAAGCGGGAAACCTGGAGAACTCCTCGATTATGAGGAGATTTCAAGGAATGCCATAGCGAGAAAAGTCAGGGAAGTGATAGAAGAGTAAAAACCTTATATGAGGAAATTCACGTAGGGCAGGATTTAGAAGCCATAAGCATTAAGTCACCTAAGATGTAATGGAGATGAACGGCAATGCCATACCCTGAAGCAGAACATTTTGTTGTTCCATATTTGAAGTACGCACATGGTCTCTATAATATTCTGGTCATTATGCTTTTTCTTTACCAGGGATGGATCGGTCTAAAGATCAGGCATGGAAGAATATCCGGTAATCCGCAAGAGGTAAAGTTTGTGAGAAGACACAGAAAGGTTGGGCCTGCTCTTGCCATTATGGGTATCTTTGGTTTTATCGGCGGCATTGGCACTGCCTATCTGAGTGAAGGAGAAGTTTTTGAATACCCGCTTCATTTCCTGACAGGATTGACCATAAGCTCTCTGATTATTCTTACATTCCTGATTTCGAGGAACATAAGAGGCCGTGAGTCACCTTGGAGAAATCCTCATTACATCATCGGGATAGTGATCATCAGCCTCTATTTCTTTCAGGCTTATCTGGGAATAGGGATGGTATTCTAAACCAAATTATTCGCAAACTGAACGGCAGATATTGTATTTGAGCGGGTTTGAATACTGTCGAAGACAGAATTCACCTCGGAGGCCCCGATGGATATCGGGGCCGAGAATGAGCGAAAATACTGTATCTGCAGGCATACAGAATATGTATGAATAAGGCAGGCCAAGCAATACCTTACGCTTCCGATGCCTTCTTTAGGTCTTTCAGAAATGTTTTCGTAAGAGACCGCATTCGCTTTTCAGGAAAGAGGAACCCTCCGGCGCTTGTCAGTATTCCTGAAAATGTCTCCTTGCTGGTAACGAGAACCCCCTTTTCTACCTCCTGAAAAAAGAATTCATGGAAGGCGAATAACCCTTTTTTCTGTGCGGACCACACGATACGATTAAAGGGTATGATTTCTTGAATTTTGATTTTGACGTTAATCGGAAATAAGAATGGCCGGAAACAACATTTAATGTCCTTCCCATTCACAAGACACTGGTCATTACATACGATATCGCTCATGACCGTATTCCAGTCTGTCCAGCGGGTCAGGTCGGTGAAGGTATTCCAAACCTTTTCCATCGTCGAATAGATTGTTATGGATTCCTTGATGATCATACGAAATAAGTAATCTTATGCAGAGTAAAGTTTATCACATCTGTTTTTATCCCTGCATTATGAGATTTCACAAAAGGTGATCTGGCATAGATTATTACTTGAAAGTGCAAAAAGATTCGGCATACAATATTAGGGCTATGCAGAAAATTACCATAGGTATCAGTTCATGTCTTGTTACCATCAGAACAGGCATCGATCACACCGACGAGATGCTGAAATGGGCGGCTGAGAAATTAAAGGATCTTGGAAATGAAGAACTATGCGGGTTCATCTTCAAAAGCAAGTCGCCCAGTTCCGGTATCAGCGGTGTCAAAGTTTACACACCCTCCGGAATGCAGAGCCACAAGGGAACAGGTATTTCCGGGGGTGCATTCATGCGTCATTTCCCCCTTATTCCGGTCATTGACGACGGGAGGCTCCATGACCCTCAATTGAGGGAAAATTTTATTGAAAGGGTATTTGTTTACCGGAGATGGAAAGATTTTCTAAAAATTAGCACATCGATAAAAGACTTGGTAGCTTTTCATACGGAGCACAAACTCCTCATTCTTTCTCACAGTCCGAAACATCTGAGCGCTCTGGAAAAACTTGTTGCCGGTGCAGAGCAACTTGATCTTATGCTCAGAAACCATGTGTAGGAAGCGTTTGACATCAGAACTGTTTTGTGTTTATATAGCTCACGAATACTATGGGCAAAATAATTTCTCAAAGGAGGCTGTTGCATGCGCAAATGTCTGTGGATTTTAGGAAGTTTTTTCCTGATGATGTTTATTCAGGCGAATGTTTTTGCACAGGATAATGCAGTTGTTGCAAAGATTGGTGAAAGAAAAATAACCCTAACAGATTTCAAAAGGGTTACCGACTATTTCGATGCGGAGCGTCAGAAAATGCTCGAAACGAATCCCCAGTTGAAAGAGACCGTTCTGAGGCAATTTATCCAGAGCATGGTAATATCCGATCTGGCAAAACAGAAAGGGTTTGACAGGGTACCCGAGATCAAAGAACAATTACAGTTTTTTTCCGATAACTTTCTGGCGAATGAGTATCTGAAACGGGAGATCGCACAAAAAATAACTGTTTCCGATGATGAACTGAAGTCGTATTATGACAGCCATAAAGATGAATTCAAGACTCAGGATATGGTAAAAGCCCGTCATATCCTGGTAAGAGTTGACAATTCTGCCTCGGACGATGAAAAGAAAAAAGCAAAAGAGAAGACAGAATTGTACCTGAAAAAGATTAAAGACGGCGAAGATTTTGCCAAACTGGCATCAGATTTCTCAGATGACCCCGGCACAAAAGCGAAAGGTGGAGACCTCGGTTTTTTCCCAAGGGGAAGAATGGTTAAGCCTTTTGACGATGCAGCATTTTCTCTGAAGCCTGGGGAAACGAGTGGAATCGTTGAAACCCAATTCGGTTTCCATATTATTAAAGTTGAGGACAGAAAAGATTCGTCAGTAGAATCGTTCGATGTCGTCAAGGAGAGGTTAAAGCAGAAATTGTCTCAGGATCGCACGAGAAAAGAGCTTACAGACTTTATTGATAAGGCTATGAAGGACTCAAAAACAGAAATTTACCCTGATGTACTGACGGGGGGAGATAAGAAATAACTCTTTTTTGCGTTCCCGCATGCAGCCCTGATACATCAGGGTTGCATGCCCCATTTTCCTTCCCTGATACCTATCTACTATCTACTTCTTTGCTGCCTCTTTTATCAGTGCCTGTCCGATAACATTTCTCTGAATCTGATTTGTTCCTTCATAGATCTGGAGAATCTTTGCATCACGCATCATCTTCTCGACAGGATATTCCCTCATATACCCTGATCCACCCATGACCTGTACTGCGTTTGTCGTGACTTTCATTGCCATGTCTGTTGCAAAGACCTTTGCCATGGCGGACACCTTAGAAAAATCCTTTGCGCCGCTGTCCATATACCGTGCCACAGCATAAACGAGAGCCCGTGCCGCCTCGATCTC
>JALHSV010000260.1 GCA_022865525.1 Thermodesulfovibrionales bacterium | reverse complement strand
ACCCGCCACTTCAAGATCCTCTGTTGTCACAGGCTTCCCGCTCTTATCATATGCAACGACAATTTTTCCCATTCTCTCACGCATGTCCTTCAGATCTGTTGAAACCGCCAGGATGGCCATGATTTCTGACGAGACGGCGATTGCAAAACCGGAATGCATCATGAAACCATCGTTCTTCCCGCCGATGCCGATTATGATTTCCCGGAGAGACTGAGCGCAAAAATCCATGATCCATTTCATCTCAATAGTGCGGGGATCAATATTCAGTCTCCTCAAGTTTCTTCTGGCGAGCTGTTCATCGGTATAATTGAACTCGTGCTGCATCCTCGATGTGAGGGCAACCATGGCGAGATTATGTGCATTCATGATTGCATTGATATCACCTGTCAATCCGAGAGAGAATGGCGTCAGCGGAATGCACTGGGATAGTCCGCCACCTGCTGCAGATCCTTTGATATTCATCGTCGGGCCGCCGGATGGCTGACGTATGGCAGCGATGACTCTTTTCCCTCTTTTGCCGAGTCCCTGCGTAAGTCCAATGGTTGTCGTGGACTTGCCTTCCCCGAGGGGAGTTGGCGTAATTGCAGTTACGTTGATATACTTGCCATCGGGTTTTGTATGCAGGCGGTTCAGGAGGCTCTTAAAATCAAGCTTGGCTACATAATGCCCGTGAGGAAGGAGTTCATGTTTTTCCAAACCCAGCTCCTCGGCCAACTGGTGAACGGTTTTCATATATGCTTCTGAAGCTTCCGCTATCTCCCAGTCAGCATGTTTTGTCGGATCAAGAGACGTCATAACACCCTCCTTTTTATTAGTAGGTAGTAGAAAGCAGATAGCATACAGGGGAGAAAATATTTTATCTCTTCCCCTTATACTGTCTACTACCTACTGTCTACTGTTTTTAGTAGCTTATCAGCGCACTCAGGAATTTATCATTCATCCGCCTGAGATTTTTGCTCATGGCAATGGCGAGTTTCATTACGAGCTTCAGTGCAAGAACACAATCTTTCTGAACCAAATCATCAAAATCCTCCTTTGGAATCAGCAGAAGCTCAGTGTCTTCAAGAGCAGTAGCAGAAGCTACATGTTTTCTGTTCTCAAGAATTGAGAGCTCTCCAAAGAAATGACCTGCAGGAAGGACAACAAGGGTCTGCCTCCAGCCATCAGCAGTTATCCTTGATATTTCGATTTTCCCTGCGTGGACGAGCCAGAGTCCTTTGGTCTCATCCTTTTCTTTAAAAAGCTGGTCGCCTTTTTTCACAGAAACCTGTTTTGTTATCATGGCTATCTTGCTCAAACCTGCCTCTTCGATGCCCTCCAAAAGAACCTGCTGCTTTAATATATCGGTATTGATCATGGCACATGCCTCCTCTTCACGGTATTTATTTCGGGGAAGTTTCTACCCGTTCAATTCTTACTGCACACGCCTTCAGCTCGGGAATCTTCGAGATCGGGTCGAGAGCAGTATTGGTGAGTACATTTGCTGCTGCTTCTCGGTAATGAAAGGGGATAAAGACAACGCCTTTTGCAGGCCGACCGGAAACAAGAACCATTATCTCTATGGTCCCCCTTCGAGAGGATACGCGCACTGCATCTCCCTCGCGAACATTCAGTGTTTGTGCATCCTCCGGGTGAATCTCAATGTACGCACAAGGTGATACACGGTTTATTGGGTCAACCCTTCTCGTCATTGACCCTGTATGATAATGAAAAAGATGTCTTCCTGTCGATAGCAAAAAGGGATATTCATGATCGGGTAATTCATCAGACGGACGGAATTGTACTGCGGTAAAGGTAGCTTTTCCCCGTGGGAAAGCACCTTTGAACAGATAGGGAGTCCCGGGGTGATCATGGGTTGGACATGGCCATTGGAGACCGTTCTTTGCTATTCTCCGGTAATTTATACCGGCCAGTGCAGGCCAGAGGTTTCCTGCTTCCCGGAAGACATCTTCGATTATGTCATACGTCATATCAACTCCAAACCGCTTCGCAAGTTCAACGATGATGAGAGAATCCTCCTTTGCGTCACCGGGAGGTTCCACAGCTTTTCTCACTCGCTGAACCATTCGTGCGGTGTTTGTGAATGTTCCGTCTTTTTCGGCAAAGCATGCAGCAGGAAGTATTACATCTGCCAGTTCCGCGGTTTCTGTCGGAAAGATATCCTGCACGACAAGGAAATCCAGTTTTTTCAGCGCTTGTATGGTATGGTTCATATCAGGGTCGCTCAGGACAGGGTTTTCTCCCATAATATAGAGCGCTTTGATCTTCCCTTCAAGGGCTGCCCTGGTCATTTCGGTTGCGGTAAGGCCTGGAGTATCTGATAAGTGAATACCCCATGCCTTCTCGAACTTTTGCCTGATACCTGGCATGGTTACCTTCTGATACCCTAAATAAAAATCCGGTATGCAGCCCATATCTGTAGCACCCTGAACATTGTTCTGTCCCCTCAACGGATTTACTCCGGTGCTCTCCCTCCCCAGGTTGCCTGTCATCAGCGCCAGATTTGCTATCGCATATACGTTCTCTGTGCCGTGAGTATGCTGGGTAATCCCCATAGTGTAGTAGATCCCCGGACGGACAGCATTCCCGTAAAGAAATGCCGCCTTTATAATATCCTCCCTTGAGACTCCTGTAATCCGTTCGCCTTCCTCGGGAGTATATGCAAGGAGAGACTCCTTGAAAGATGCAAACCCCTCTGTACGCTCCATGATAAATTTCTTGTCGATTAAATCTTCTTTCACGATTACATGCATGATGGAATTCAGGAGGGCTACGTCAGTTCCGGGCCTTTGCTGTAACCATACACTGGAAAATCTCACCAGATCAATTTTTCTTGGATCAGCAACAATGAGTTCGGCTCCTCTTCTGACCGCTTTTTTCATTTTCAGTCCGATGATCGGGTGAGTCTCTGTTGTATTCGAGCCGATAACAAAAATAATGTCATGGTTTTCGATTTCCGGTATCGAATTTGTCATGGCACCCGAGCCAAACACAGTGGCCAGACCGGCCAGGGATGAACTGTGTCAGTATCTCGCACAATGGTCGATGTTGTTCGTGCCTATTACTGCACGGAAGAATTTCTGGAAGAGATAATTTTCCTCACTGGTGCACCGCGCTGAAGAAAGACCGCCGATGGCATCCGGTCCGTAGTTCTCTTTGATCTGCTTGAGACGGTTTGCAATATAATCAAAAGCTTCGTCCCAGGAAACCTCTTTAAAAGAGGATAAGGGATGAAGGCTAAAGGATGAAGGATGAATCCCCCCACGCCCCCCTTTAGTAAAGGGGGGTAAGGGGGGATTTGTCTGGTGAATAGGAAAAGCCGAGATATCTTTCGGTGCAGTGCGAATCAAAGGTTTTTTCAGGCGATCAGGGCTGTGGATGAATCCGTAGCCGAACCTGCCCTTCGCACAGAGCCAGCCTTCGTTCAATGTCTCCTCTTTTGAAGAAACCCTTCTCACCTCATTGCGCCATATATGGAGTGTTATGTTGCAGCCGCATCCACAATATGGGCAGACTGTATCAACTTCTTTGAAATTCTGTCTTCCCTTTTGATCCCACATCTTACCTGTGAGAGCTCCTGTCGGGCAGACTGCAACACATTGACCACAGAACTCGCAGTTGAGGTCATTTTCGAATGGTGGACAGATCTTTGTTCTTAGTCCTCTATAAGCAAAGTCTATTGCTCCGACTCCCTGTATCTCATCACAGATACGAACACACTGTCCGCAGAGAATACATTTCTCCATATCCCTTGCGATAAATGGATTATTATCCTTTTTCTCGTAAACCCTCTGTTCCCCCCCGAAACGGTTTTCTCTGATACCATAAAAATATGCCAGTTCCTGAAGCTTGCAATCACCTGCCCTTTCACAAACCATACAATCTTTTGGATGGTCAGAAAGGATAAGTTCCAATGTTGTTTTCCTCAGTTTCTCTAAACGGGGGCTTGTTGTTGTCACGTCCATTCCGTTCCGGGCGAACGTCGTACATGATGCAACCGGTTTCGGCGATCCGTTGATTTCTACCAGACAGAGCCTGCATCCGCCGAAAGGGGAAAGTTCAGGATGGTGGCATAGTGTCGGTATAGGAATATCCAGTTTTCTCACAGCATCGAGGATTGTGGATAATTTTCTTACTGTAACTTTTTGTCCGTCTATTTTGAGGGTTACCATCTTATTAAGGATTTCATAAGTAAGGCATTATTATCGAAAAATCTCCCCTTGCCCCTCTTTACCAAAGAGGGGTATGTTCCCTCCCTTTGGTAAAGGGAGGTTAGGAGGGATTTTATGATTGATGTTTTCATACTTATAGTCCTATCAGCATATAGTGCTCACACCTTCGTAATTGCCTTGAACTTGCATGCATCAAAGCATGTCCCGCATTTGACGCATAATTCTGTGTTAATACGGTGCGGTTTCTTTCTGACACCTCTTATTGCATCTGCAGGGCAGACGCGCTTACATGCCCCGCATCCGGTACAGACAGCTTCGAGTATCGAATAGGTGATCAGATCCCTGCAAACAGCAGCAGGACATTTTTTATTCCTGATATGTTGTTCGTACTCGTCTCTGAAATATCTGAGGGTGCTGAGTACGGGATTGGGAGCAGTCATGCCCAATCCGCATAATGAAGTTGCGCGTATGTAATGTCCGAGTTCTTCGAGCAGTTCAAGGTCGCCTTCTTTGCCTCTTCCGGTTGTGATCCTTTCCAGAATTTCGAGCATCCTTTTCGTTCCGATCCTGCAGGGGGTACATTTGCCGCATGACTCGGACTGAGTGAATTCAAGGAAGAATTTTGCCGTATTCACCATACAGCTTGTCTCATCCAATACAACCATACCTCCGGATCCCATGATGGAGCCGGCCAGCGCGAGTGATTCATAGTCTACTTCAGTGTCAAGTAACTCCTCAGGTATGCATCCGCCTGAAGGTCCGCCCGTCTGCAATGCCTTGAAGGACTTGCCACCTTCGATGCCTCCGCCTATCTCATAAACAATCTCCCTGAGAGTGACACCTAATGGTACCTCAATCAACCCGGTATTCTTTACCTTTCCCGAGAGTGAAATGACTTTGGTGCCACCGCTCCTCTCTGTGCCAAGACGCATGAACCAGTCCGCACCACGGAGAATGATCCTGGGAATATTTGCAAAGGTCTCGACATTATTCAAGACCGTCGGTCTGTCCCATAAGCCCTTTTCGGCTGAACGCCATAACTTCGGTGTCGGCATACCCCGTTTTCCCTCGATTGAGCGCATCAATGCTGTAGCCTCTCCGCATACAAAGGCACCGGCACCCTGAAAAATCTTGAGATCAAAATCAAAGCCGGAACCAAAAGTATTTTTCCCGAGGAATCCTGCCTCGTAGCACTGTTCTATTGCCATCTGAAGACGTTTGACTGCCAACGGGTACTCAGCCCTTACATAGATATATCCATGATGGGATTCAGTTGCCTTTGCACAGATAATCATGCCTTCTATAACTGCGTGAGGATCCCCTTCCATGACAGACCTGTCCATGAACGCACCCGGATCACCCTCATCACCATTGCAGATCACGTATTTGATGTCTGAAGCAATCCGTAATCCGAGTTCCCATTTCAGTCCTGTCGGAAAGCCTGCGCCGCCTCTCCCCCTCAAATTGGAATTTTTTACGATATTGACAATCTCTTGAGAACTCATCGAGGTAAGAGCCATTTTTGCTGCTTTGTAACCGTCAACAGCCCTATAGGCATGAATATCCTCAGGATCTATCTCGCCACAATGGGAGAGAACCACCTTGGTCTGTTTTTGATGAAAGGTGTGATAGTCTTTATCAACAATCCATTCTGCGACAGGTGTTCCGTTAAGGATGTGCTCAGTAAAAATTTTTCCTACCATATCCGGCTTGACATGTTTGTACGTTGTCTTTTCTCCATTGATGATGACATCCACGAGTACATCCTGTGCGCAGAATCCCCTGCAGCCAACTCTCTGTGCTGAACACCTCTCGGAGAAAGATGCTGCAATGCCGGCTGATGAGATTGTTCCTTTGAAGGTTTCCAGAACCTCTTTGCTGCCTGAAGCGACTCCGCCTGTTCCGGTGCATACCTTTATGAGAATATCCTTGTCCATTATTCGCGTGCTTTGATCTTTTTTACTTCTTTCATCAGGTTATCGAGGGTCATTTTGCCGAGCACTTCTTTGTTCAGAATTGTGACGGGAGCAATACCGCAGGCACCAATACAATTAACCTTTTCAATCGTGAATTTGGAATCTGTGCTCGTTTCTTCATCAGGCGGGATATCGAGTTCCAGGAAAAGCCTGTTGAGCAGTTTTTCAGAACCCTTTACATGGCAGGCTGTGCCGCGGCAGACAGTAATGATATTTTTGCCTCTTGGTTTGAGATGAAACTGGGAGTAGAAGGTGGCTGTTCCGAAAAAACGGCTTGCAGGGATATCAAGTTTTTTTGAAAACCAGGTTACCGTTTCTTCAGGGATAAAACCGAATGCTTTTTCTATATCCTGAAGGATGGATATAATATTTCCCTCATTTTCCCTGTACTCACCGAGTATCTTCTGAAGAATTTCTTCCATACTGAACTCATCTCATTTTTTGTATACTCAACAGACTGAGCGTTTCTCCCGCTTTTTCAGAGGAGTCGAAAAAACTGTTCCGAAATCCACCTTCACAAGGTGTCTGTTTAGTATAATAGAATAACTTTCTGCGGGAAAACAAGCAAACGCACAGTTTGAGTTTACTCCGTTTCTTGTGGTATATAAATAGTCGATGAAAAGTATTATTATTAGAGAAAGGGAACGGATTCATTTGATGGTACAACGGCATATAGCAGCTTTGCTCATCAGTGTATGTGCATTGCTTCTCTTTCACCATGAAGTACATGCAGCCATATTGCTTGACCGTGTCGTTGCGGTGGTGAATAAAGAGGTGATCACCTGGAGCGAGCTTTACCGGATCATGGAATCAGAAGCGTCCGAGCAGGTGAAGGCTTTAACCGATGAGGAGAGAAGTAAGGTTTTTAAAAACAATGAGGCTGCTTTTCTCGAAAAGCTCGTCGATATGAAGCTCCAGATCCAGGAGGCCGGCAGACTCGGTCTTCAGGTACGTGAAGAAGAGGTAAAGGAGGCTATCGAAAACATCAAAAAGAAATACCAAATGACTGATGCGGTACTTGAGGAGTCACTGAAAAAAGAAGGACTGACCTTTGAGGAATACAGGAAGAGACTCTCCGATCAGATTCTTATCAGCCAGGGTATCAACCATCAGATTAGAAACAAGGTTGTGATCACTGATGAGCAGGTGAATAAATATATGGAGTCGCATCAGATGAACCTTGCGGGTGAAGAAGAGTTCAGGCTGAGGCAGATATTTATCAGGAAGCCAAAGGATGATAGCAGGAGAAAAGAACTCGAAGAGAAAGGTGCCATGATCGTTCAGAGATTGAAGGGGGGAGAGGATTTTGCTGCTCTCGCATGGGAATATTCGGAAGACCCATCCGCTAAAATCGGAAGCGATCTTGGTTACGTGAAAAAAAGCTACATGGCAAAAGAATTCATCAATGTCCTGTCCGTAATGAAGATAGGGGATGTCAGCATACCGTTCTGGACTGACCAGGGACTGCACATCATCAAGCTTGAGGACAGAGTCTCTGCAAAAAGCACTGAGGAACAAAAAGAAACTGTGCGCAAACAACTCGAAGAAGAGGCGTTTCTTGAGAAATACAAAAGTTATATGAAGGGTCTTCGGGAAAATGCACGGATAGAAATCAGATTATGATCGGAGGTAACGATAGCAGCTCTGAGAATTGGTGTCCTTGCTTCGGGGAGAGGTTCAAATTTCCAGTCAATCATAAATGCTGTCAGCGAAGGAATACTTTCTGCTGAAATAGCTGTTCTGATAACCGATAATCCCTCAGCATTTGCAGGGGAGAGAGCAAGGAAGCACAATATAGAACATCTTGTCATCAGTCCAAAGGAATTCAGCTCAACGGACGCAATGTATACGAAAATTGCTGGTGAGCTGCAGGCAAGGAATGTGGGGCTGGTTGTTTTAGCCGGATTCATGAGAATTGTCGGGAAACCGCTCATCAACGCTTTCCCCAACAGGATCATGAATATCCATCCTGCTCTCCTGCCGTCATTTCCGGGATT
>JALHSV010000259.1 GCA_022865525.1 Thermodesulfovibrionales bacterium | reverse complement strand
CATCTCAAGGCAGTCATGGGGACAGTATTGAACGCACCGGCTGCAATGTATGCATACAAAAGGTTCTCCTATTGGATCAAGATAGATGGCATATACGGGACACGCCTTCGCACACTCACCGCAGCGGATGCAAAGTTTCTTTCTGACAACAACGCCACCTCCTTTTCTCTGGGAATAAGCACCGGTCGGGCAGGCTTGAACACACGGGGCAGGGTTGCATGCGAGACAGTTCCTCGCTTCAAAGCCTGTCGAAAGCCCACCTGATGTACGGATGCGTATCCCTGAAGTATCCCAGGAAAGCCTCTTATGTACGAGGCGTGCACAGGCCAGCGAGCAGGAATGGCAGCCTATGCAGCGTTCCATTCTCGGTGTGGTCAAAATTTTCATGATGACTTCTCCTGGTTGGTTTCTACCGACGAAATGCGTTTCTCCCTGCAAACTTTGCTGAACTGCCCAGTTCCTGCTCTATCCGCAGAAGCTGGTTATATTTCGCGATCCTGTCTGTGCGGCTTGCAGAACCCGTCTTGATCTGACCTGCGCCTGTGGCAACAACGAGATCGGCGATAAAGGTGTCTTCGGTCTCACCCGACCGATGCGATATCATCGAGGTATAACCTGCTGAAGCAGCCATGTGCATCGCTTCGAGAGTTTCGGTCAGGGTGCCGATCTGATTTACCTTTATGAGAATCGAATTCGCAACTCCCTCCCTGATGCCCCTCGAAAGCCTCTCTGTGTTCGTCACAAAAAGGTCGTCTCCGACAAGCTGTATTTTCTTCCCAAGGACATCGGTCATCAGCTTCCAGCCTTTCCAGTCATCCTCAGCCATGCCGTCCTCTATTGATATGATCGGATACTGCTTCACCCAGTTCGCCCAGAAATCTACCATCTGCTCAGAGGTCCTTTCGCTTTTATCAGACTTCTTGAATACATATTTCTTTTTGCCTTTTTCATAAAATTCGCTTGCAGCAGGATCCAGGGCCAACCCGATATCCTTTCCGGTGCGATAGCCGGCCTTTGTGATCGATTCCAGAATAACCTCAATCGCTTCTTCATTGGATCTGAGATTAGGTGCAAAACCGCCTTCGTCACCAACAGATGTCGAATAGCCTTTCTTTTTCAGCACACTTTTTAAAGTATGAAAAACCTCTGCCCCCATGCGGAGTGCTTCAGAGAAATTCGGTGCACCATAGGGCGCTACCATGAATTCCTGAGGGTCTACTGAATTGTCCGCGTGTGAACCGCCGTTGAGAATGTTCATCATCGGCACAGGCAGAACAGAAGCCGACACTCCTCCGAGATAACGGTAAAGAGGCATCCTGTAAGATGTTGCAGCAGCTCGTGCAACTGCCATGGACACCGCAAGGATGGCGTTTGCACCAAGCTTGCCCTTATTAGTTGTGCCATCAAGTTGGATCATCTTCCTGTCAATTTCTGCCTGATCGCTTGCATCCATACCCAGGACAGCTGCAGCGATATTTTTGTTTATATTCTGCACCGCCTTACGGGTACCTTTCCCGAGATACCTGGTCTTATCACCGTCTCTCAGCTCAATCGCTTCATGCTCACCCGTGGATGCACCGGATGGTACAGCCGCTCTCCCCGTGCTGCCGTCTTCGAGCCATACATCTGCTTCGACAGTCGGGTTCCCCCTCGAATCGAGGATCTCTCTTCCGACAACTCTTATGATCTTGGCCATAGTATTTCTCCTTAATTGGTGGGGTTATAGAATACTGTGAATAGAGTATATCACTCATCTGAACCGATGTCTAATGGACTTTTGGTTTCTCGGAAACAGTCCCTTCATGCCTTCTACCACTGAATTGAGGGGCACTGCGGCTACACCATCGCCCAGGGCATATCTCTTCTTGCCGGGATAGACCACGGCTATTTGTTCGAGATGCAAATCTTCACGAGCAGTTCGCATGGATGGGGTCATTCGCGGCGCATCCACACGCTTGCATTCCACACCTGCCCGTGGTAATGCGCCAGCATTGTCCAGAAACGCAACAATGCTATTGCAGGCGTTCCGAATACCATGATAAGCGAATATTATGCTTTCGATTTTCATGGTATGACAACGATATGCTCATTTCTATCATAGAGACATGTTAACCAGCAACCCACTCACCTGCGGTTAAAAAGTATTTAGGCAGCGGTTTTGTCTTTCGCCATCAACCCATGTTTTGAAACATACCTGCCATATATATGTGCAAGTGGTACGGCGGAGATCCCATGGAGAAAAACACTGAGAAGCACCGTGAGGGCGATGACAGAGAGCATATATTCGTACCCGGATTTTCCAATGCGTCCGACGACTATGAGAAGATAAAGGATGGAAGCAATCCCGCGAGGACCGAACCATCCTATGAAACAGACAGTGCCCCAGTCCAGTTTAGAACCTATGAGGCTCAGAGCAACGGGTATCATCCTTATCACTGTCAGGCTCAAGATGGCATACATCCAGGCACGGATATCCCAATATTGCATGGTGACCGGGACCATAATAAGACCGAGCATCAGAAAGATAAAAAGCGCGAGTTGCTGTCCTTCAGCCTCTGCAAACTCATGGATACGCTCGCGCACAGCAGGAGTGCGGGTACCAAGGGCAAGACCGCTGAAAAAAGCGGCCATGAAACCGTTCCCGTGCATTGCCTCAGCAGAGGCATAGGCAATAACCGCCAATGACACTGATGACAGCCTCTGGTAGGTTTCATTCATCCATCCTGCACGGGAAGCCTTATCAACGAGCAACCCGCCAAACCATCCCACCAAGACGCCTGCAATAGGCCCCAGTATCAATTGTTTCAGCGTGAAGTTTATCCAGTAGTGGGTTCCCGTATCCCCGGTGGCGGCTTCAGACAATGCTGCAATGCATACGAGTATCGGCGGCAACGCCATACCGTCATTAAGTCCGCTCTCAACATTGATCGCCCTCCGTATTCTTTCAGGTATAGCAGGGTTTGTCACCACAGCCTGTCCCAGGGCAGCATCGGTCGGGGACAGGATGAGAGCCATGAGCAGGACCACCCATATCGGCATATCCTGAAAGATCAGAAATCCTGCAAGAGCTCCAAATAACATGGTGAGAGGCAATCCTATGAGGAGAAGACGCATCGGGAGTCGGCGTTCGCGTATCAGGGAAGGCACTGATATGGTAGAAGCGTCAACAAAGAGAACGAGTACGAGGGTGATCCCAGCGATTATTTGCACCAGGGCAGCATCGACCTTTACAGATATGATGCCAATCCCCAAAGGGCTTGCGAGGATCCCTATAGCAACGAAGACCATAGGTGCCGTGATAGGGGATCGCTCCGCAAGGCGCGATACGAGACCGTAGCAGAAGATCAGTACAGCCCCGAGGATAAGGATTATGGCTGGATGATCCATATTTTACTGTCCGGCGATCAGGAAAAACAAAATCGCGAAGATAAGGTAGACGGTAAGGAGTTGAACACCCTTATCCCAGTTCGTTCTTCCGCCGCTCGTGACTTGTCTTTGATCTCTGATCATATAGCACTAAAGTATAATAGACAACTATTCTATTTTTTTCTATCTCTATAAATTGGACGTGAGCTTGCCTGCGAGGCCTCCGAAATCTCTTTTCACGATGTTTCGAAAACGATAGGAATTGATTAGCTCGAGGCCTTAAGAACTAAGGGGCAGCAAACTGCGTCGTGAATCAATGAAAGGGGTAAACTAACACTCATCGAGGATGGTTGGATTATGGCAGAAAAAATCAATCGCGAATTTCTCCTGACGGAAGAGTTTGCTATCCGTTTTCACCACTACTGAACGATGGTGGGCAGCGAATAAGGGGTCGAGCTCATAGTGGCAGCGCTCAGAGCAAAGAACGTACCGAAATTGAAGGAGGAAAACATGTTCAAATACATTCGTCTTTTAGGAGTTTTTTTTGTAATGGTATTCGCGGGAGCAATAATAATGGGCCCGCAGCCTGTAACTGCGGCCACTGCAACCGAGATCGACAGTGACGTTAATTTGGCTCTTCAGAAACTGTATGACCGGACTCCAGCGGCAAGGGAGATCTTAAAGGTCGCAAAGGGCATTCTCGTTTTTCCGAGCATTGTAAAAGGCAGCTTTATCATCGGCGGTCAGATGGAGAGGGTGCCCTGAGAAAGGAGGGCAAGACGGTCGGCTATTACAAAACTGTGGCAGCCTCATATGGTTTGCAGGCCGCTGTCCAGTCCTTCGGTTACGCACTCTTCTCTATAACCGACTCGGCGCTCGACGAAGCGGAGGCGAAAGGCTGGACAGTTAAAGAACGACTGGAAGATCATCTGCCAATTCGAGAAGAGGTAAGAACAGGGGCACTGTCGGGCACACCATGTCTGCATAGACTCAAATGGAAACCATTATATAAGGAATTGAATTACATTATGTTACAAGCAAAGACGTTAAAAAGAAGTTCGACAGGGTGTGACATGATGTGATGCAATTACCTTTTATTTTTTATGATATAATTTTACATAGTTGCTAAATAAATTCTCATCTATTGAGAAAAAGAAAGGAGAAAAGATGAAAAGGATACATGTATTGATACTTGTTGTATTGAGTCTCGGCATCATGACTGCTCCACATACATACGCTGAAGATGTTAATCCGTGTGAGAAGGACATTGCCAAATTGTGCAAGAACATTGAACCCGGTGACGGACGCATTCTGCGATGTTTGACATTGTCCAAAGAGGATTTAAGGCCCCCCTGTAAAAAACAGTTTAACCAGATAGAGAAAGCAGTTGAGGAAGTGCAGAACGCCTGTGCAGACGACTATGCACTATTTTGCAGCAGTGTATTGCCGGGACAGGGAAGAATAGCAGCATGCCTCGAAAAGAACCAGAAAATCCTGACACCGAAATGTAAGACAAATTTAGCAGCAGTGAAACAAAAAGCAAAGGAAATACAGGAACAAATGAAAAAGAAATAAAGCTATATGGCCAGATTGACTTAGAATATCTGGCCTGGGGAGTGAGAAAAGATGACGAAGCTTTCCTTATGCAGATAAATAGCATTCTCAGAATATGGAAGCAGGATGGGACATTAAATTCGATACTACACAGGTGGCTGCCGGAACAGTATTTCAAGCGGCTCTATTAATCCTCTTTGCATAGTGTACATATGGACTGCTTGATCTGTCACACGGATCACACGAAGAAATAGACACTTTCTATTGATGACCAAAGTGAGTCCGCACGTCTCCGGAATATCCCGGCGAAGATTCGGCGATTTCCTCCTGTTCGGCGTTACGTCGGCGGAGTTGGCCCTTCTCTTTCTCCTGACGCCCACCTTCTCGATCGTAGATTGGATCTACGTGTTACAGCACCTCCTGGTTCTCGGGATTGCCCTCACACGTCGCTCGCCTGAGGTGCAGGATCACTCGCTACCCTCCATTGCAGCCGTCGTCATAGCGTATGCCTACCCGTATGCCCAGGTGGTCTATCTTCGGTGGGTGCCTGGCGAACCTGTGTGGCCCGCAGGTGGACTTGTCCTCGTGACGCTCGCGGCATTTCTGAGCATTGCAAGCCTCCTCAGCCTTGGCAGACGGTTCGGGGTCTTTCCTGCCTTGCGGAGCCTGATGACGAGGGGCCCTTACCGGTTTGTGCGCCATCCGATGTATCTGGCCTACATACTTGCAGACATCGGGTACAACCTCCAGGAATGGAATTTCGGCACAGCGTTGATGGTGATGGCAGGATGGATATCCCTGGCCTACCGCATCCACGCCGAGGAGCGGGTACTCTCTCAAGATGCCGGATGGGCTGACTACGTCTCCCTGGTTCGCTACCGTATCATCCCGGGCCTCTGGTAGGCGGCTTACAACCCTGTCCCCTCGGAATTGCGGTTGACTTGGCTGCAAGATTAACAATCATAGCGAAGCCCCAGAAAATAGCGATCTACAGTGAGATGCAGCATCTTTACGAAGTATACCTTTGAAGGCTGAGCAACATACAGGAGTTGGACCTTTCGGAGATTATCTCAAGGGATATGAATGCTCGCGACAAGGTTTACGTCGAGTGCATCCGATGTGTAACTTTGTGTGTTATCTGAGGTGCTTTGTTCTCCTGATAATCGATAACAATCTCGTCTTTGAATATCTGTATAGAACCTGTCTCAAAATAGGTTTTCTGAGTTCTTTTGTCATTCCGGGCTTGACCCGGAATCCAGTGACTTTGCCTTTTTATTATATGAAAACGAAGAATTACGAATTGCCAATTCAGAACACTAAAGTCGCTGGATACCGACTTTCGTCGGTATAACTTAATTTCGAGATAGGTTATAGTAAGACGGTGAGTCTGAGAAAAATGGTGTGTTTCATTCGGAGCGAAAGAGGCCCTTTCGCTCAGTCCTTTTTTTGGTGGAATCGGTCAAGATAACAACCGTATCGGTGCGCGATATGTCGCGCAGGACAAACGTATCGCCATCACGGTTGAGGATAACGCCTTTAATTTCGGCCGTCTCACCGGCCGCTGCGGTGCGCAGCCGTCTATCACATTGGGCCAACTGCGGCAACAGCCGTGCAAGGCAGAAATCAAGCAGGGCTTGAACTGTGTTTGGTTGAAGGCAGTATTATTATGCAGGCTTTTTTTGCCTTTTTATAATTTCAGACAATGATCTCAAAGCCTGATTTACAGCGTCATGGTCGGGGAAATACTTTGCAACGTCTGGCTCAAT
>JALHSV010000029.1 GCA_022865525.1 Thermodesulfovibrionales bacterium | reverse complement strand
GGTTATCGGAAAGCAGGGAAATACAGTGCGAGCAATGAGAACAATACTGAGTGCTGCAGGTGCTAAGCTTGAAAAGCGTTGTGTTCTTGAAATATTGGATTAAACTGGATAATACGCAGAGAAAAGGAGTTTAAAGAATTTATGGAATTTCATGCTTTTAATTTTCATCCCCAGGTCGCAGCCGGGATAACGACGGCGGGCTATGTCTCACCGACACCGATCCAGGTAGAGGCGATCCCACGTGTCATGGAGGGTCGTGACGTCATAGGCCTGGCACAGACCGGCACCGGCAAGACCGCCGCCTTCGTACTGCCAATTCTGCATCGCCTGATGCAAGGGGGACGCCGGCATGTTCGGGCCCTCGTCATCGCTCCTACCCGCGAGCTTGCGGAGCAAATCCACGAAGCAATCGGCATTCTGGGACAGCAGACCCATCTCCGGAGCGTAAGCATCTACGGCGGTGTGGATATGAATCCGCAGATACAGAAACTGCGCAGCGGCGTCGAGATCGTCGTTGCCTGCCCCGGCCGCCTGCTCGATCACATTAATCATGGTATGATAACCCTGTCGCATCTGGAAGTGCTTGTTTTAGACGAGGCGGACCGGATGTTCGACATGGGGTTCCTGCCCGATATCAGGAAGATCATTAAGCACGTGCCGGCCAAGCGCCAGACTCTGCTGTTCTCGGCAACTATGCCAGATGATATCCGGCGGCTTGCCCGCGAAGTCCTGCGCACACCGGTCACCGTCCAGGTCGATCCTGCCGCACCGGCAAGCACGGTCTCACATGCACTATACCCTGTCGATCAACACCTCAAAACTGCGCTCCTCCTTGAACTCTTGCGAAATACGAATACGGAGTCAGTCCTGATCTTTACTCGAACAAAGCACCGCGCAAAGCGCGTGGGGCAGCAGTTGGAGAAGGCCGGCTACCGGGCCGCATCGCTGCAGGGGAACCTGTCGCAGAATAGGCGCCAGGCTGCACTCGACGGATTCCGTGACGGCTCCTATCGGATCCTTGTTGCGACTGACATTGCAGCCCGCGGTATCGATGTCTTACGCATATCCCACGTCATCAACTACGACATGCCCGATACCACCGATGCGTACACGCACCGGATAGGCCGCACCGGCCGGGCTGAAAAGACCGGCGATGCTTTCTCGTTCATTACCCGTGAAGACGAGGATGTTGTGCACAGCATCGAGGGCGTCCTCGGAGAAAAGATGAAGCGCCGCACGATGAAGGAATTCGATTATAAAAAGGTGGCGCCTGCCCACGATACTGAGTTTGCCCGCTCGCAGCGCCTCCGTAAGCAGAACAAACCGGAAACATCTCAGGCCCATAGTGTCAGCGCCGCCTCTCAGAAAAAGTACCAGGGCAGAAGAGCGGAAGGGCAGAAGTTCAGAAGTGCAGAGGTCCACAATACATCACAGCGGGTATCCCCACCCCGGAGTTCTGTCGCTTCAACTACACGCAAATACCGACCGCACAACCACGTGACCAGTCGATGAACAGCACCCCTTAAGGCAAGTTCGTGAATAGTTTTGCTCTTTTCACCGATGTGAGCCTCAATCCTGAGCTTAAGCTTGGAGTGGGCGCTTATCTTGTTGTTCCCGCTGCTTTTCTGGAAGTCTCACCTCACAGCATTGAAATATCCCAAATAACCGACCAGTTGGTGATACAAAGATTTGAGGGTACTTCTTCGACAACACTTGAAGTTCAAACAGTTTTGTGGTCTCTTGAAGATTATCGAAGCGGATTAAAGGGTCCCAAATTGGGGAAACTGCAGGTATATTCTGATTCCCAGTGCGTTGTAAATCTTTTAAGAAGAAGACCCGGGTTGGAGGCTAAGGGCTTTGTTAGCAAAAGGACAAGGCAACAGTTAAAGAACGCCTGCCTTTATCGCAGATTTTACGAATTCTACGACGAACTGGGATTTGAGATCATAAAAGTGGCAGGGCACACCTGTTCTTGCTCACACAATACTGTTAACCGAATTTTTTCATTGGTAGACAAGAACGTGAGGAAAATATTGAACCTATGGATGCGTGAGTTCGAAGTCGATAGCAAAGAAAAATATTTTGATAATTGACCCCTTTGCTTTGATTCTCTTCGGACTTTATTCAGTTTATTTCTGCTGTAATTTTTCTGCACCTTAAAAATCAAGGATTGCAGAAGAAGCAGAAAATACTTTAAAATCAATGGTTGCCGGTGTGGTGAAATGGCAGACGCGCCGGACTCAAAATCCGGTGGGGGCAACTCCGTGTGGGTTCGACTCCCACCACCGGCACCAGGATTAGAATCCCCGCAGCCACCTGGCCAGATTTTTCCCCAGTGCCATATTCTCCCCCTTAAGAAAAACATTCTGAAAAATCGCGTCGTCTCCAAAAACAACATACTTTCCTTTGCCATAGGTGCCTGCGATAGCCACACCGAATGATTGTTGTGCATCCGTACTGTTGAATTTCCCGTCCCGATTCAAATCAATCCATGCGTGCGAACCGGTTCTGGCAATGATCTTCCCCTGCTTGCTATCGCTGATGAGTGCCCATCCGCCATGAACAGCAAATTTCTGTATTCCTTTCGTGATTGCGTGCTGGTCCATTTTCGTTATCAGGAAATTTTTTGGTTCATTTTCAATAAGGTTGTCCTTTCCCAGAATGACACCATTGGAAGCATATACCTGAAGCCGGCTCAAGAGTCCTGCGACTGGCTGCGGGATATGAAGCATGATACAGAGCTTGCCTCCCGCATCCAAAAACCGTATGATTGCATCGATTTCAGCGGCGTTAAGGGGGGCAAATGCGCCCGAAATTACCAAAACGCTAATGCCTTTTACTGCCTCATCGGTAATCAGACCCGCACCGGTTTTCACAATATACCCTTCATCCCTGAACAGTCCTGATAGTTTTGAAAGCTGG
>JALHSV010000258.1 GCA_022865525.1 Thermodesulfovibrionales bacterium | reverse complement strand
GCCTCCTCTTGGTTTGATGCGGTTCTTCATCAAATCCATCTTATCAGGTTGTGAGGCGCTTTTCCATATCTAAAAACCCCAAAATAAAGATTAGTAAACGTTCTCCAGACTCCTACCTAAAAATTATGGGGTGATACCAGAGGTATACCAAAGAGTCAACGAATTTGTGTTCCTGGAAATCATGATATCTTTCAAAGCATTGTTTCTAACAATCTAGTGGAACATGAGGGAGTTGTATCCCAAAGGTTGCCAGAAAGTGATTTCAACAATTATATTTCTAAACCAAACAATATTTTCATTAAAAAATTCGCTAATTACATCACGTTTGAATCAAGATTTGCAGATATGGGTGTATCAAGTGCCGCAGTGAGTGGAGCAGGATGGGATATCGGTGGAAATATTGGTATATATTGCCTGAACTCTGCCTTATGTTCTAGTGGGGGGCTAATAAAGGGTGACAAAAAAATAGTTGATGAAGGGCGACTCGCAATTGATACTCGAAGACTTCAAATATGGAATTTGCATTGTAATGCAAGGACGAAAATACTTGTTATGCATCATCCAATTGATTGGTTAG
This sequence comes from Thermodesulfovibrionales bacterium, assembly GCA_022865525.1. Classification (GTDB taxonomy): domain Bacteria; phylum Nitrospirota; class Thermodesulfovibrionia; order Thermodesulfovibrionales; family SM23-35; genus JALHSV01. The sequence continues at coordinate 4,589 of JALHSV010000258.1, read as the reverse complement.
TTGATTGGGCTCAAGTTGAGCTCAAAAAAATATTGGACAAAAATATTTCCTTATGTCTTTCTGGACATCGTCACGATCAAGATATGTTGCATTCTATTCATAATGATTCTTTTTTAGTCAAGTGTTCAGCACCTCCACTTTTAACGAACAAAGACGGTGCTCTTGGGTATTCAATGATTAGTGTTAGTCCCAGTGATGGAGTGATTGATATTGTATACAGGCAATGGACAAAACGCCACATTTTTGTTTCTGGTGTAAATTTTTCGGACACAGACGATGGGATTATCAAGATCAAAAAATCTGAAGAAAAAACTGATAAAGATAGTCCTAAACATAACAAGGTAAGCTATGATTCCTTGGGTCGTGATTTAAGTAAAAAGTTAGATGATGCATTGCGTTCGTTTTCAACTCAACCAAAAGTATGGGTCGAACCAATCTTAAATAAAGTTCCCGAAATTTCATCCAAAAATAATTCTGGTCAGGATCTTGAATCAAATATTGTTTTGGCTGATATTATCTCAAATCCCAAATCCATAATAATAAAATCATTTCCTCAGTATGGTTTAACCTGCTTAGCTCGTTACTTCTGCAAAGAAGCATGGTGTAGCAATGAGTCATATTGGATTTACCTTGATTCAAATGGCATGAAAGCTCATGCTATTGAGAAATCTTTCCGAAATGAGTTACAAAATCTTGGATGTGAAATAAAGGATGTTAAATGTATTATTCTTGACTCATGGTCAAATATAGAGAAAAATTCACTTATACTTCTTCAGAAGTTATGTGTTCTTTACAAAGATATACCAATCATTGTAATGCAAACTATCGACGATGCTAAATTCTTACTAACTATTGATATAGATCAATTCGATAGGGAGTTTGAAATACTCCACCTCTGGGCACTTCCAAGGAGCTGTGTACGTAAGATTGTTACGGACTATAACAACGAAAGATACATCGGGGATGTTGATTCAATCATGACGAAAATCATTTCAGACTTAGAAGTGCTGAACCTTCCCCGAACTCCATTGAACTGTTTAACATTGTTAAAAGCCTCGGAAGTTGATTTTGATGAGAGCCCGGTTAATCGTACCGAGCTGATTGACAGAATACTTTTTCTTCTTTTCAATATAGATGATATCCCCACATACAAAGTCCGGCCAGACTTAAAGGATTGTGAATATGTACTAGGTTATTTTTGCGAAACTATGATTAGGGAAGAAAAATATTATTTCTCCAGATTGGAATTTTTAGCACGGTTGCAGTCGTTTTGTGAAGAAAAAATTATTGATCTTGATACACAAGTTGTATTTGACGTTCTCCATCGTAATAATATTTTGGTTGAGCGGGAAGGTTTTTTCTGCTTCAGGTTCTCATATTGGATTTTCTACTTTACTGCTCAAAGAATGCACCATGACAAGAATTTTGCTAAGTTCATTCTTGAGAATATGCGGTATGTTTCATATCCAGAAATTATTGAGTTTTATTCGGGAATTGATCGACGACGTGAAGATGCCCTTAAAGTATTGATAGAGGATATTCAATCTACTAGTGATATCTTCGATAAGAAATGTGGTTTTCCCAACAAATGGAATCCATATGAATTTGCTCAATGGAAACCTTCGAAAGAAGGTCTTGAGAAGATGCAAATTGAACTAGGTGATGGCGTGAAAGAATCTCGATTGCCAGATTCTGTTAAAGACCAATATGCCGACCGTAATTATGATCAGACACGACCTTATCGCCAAGAAATTCAAAATATCCTTCAAGAGTATTCACTTACCACTCTAGTATGTTTAATAACAGCTGGAGCAAGAGCTCTTCGAAATAGTGATTATGTTGATCCTAATATTAAACGAAATTTACTGAAGTTAATTATGCAATCCATGGAACAAGTGTCAAAGCTTATTTTTGCCTTGTCCCCAATACTTTCAGCCAGAGGAAATGTGGCATTTGAAGGAACAATTATTGAGCTGAATGGGACTTTTAGTGATTCTCCAGAGATGAAACTCAATCAAGTTTTATCAGCTATACCCGCAAGTGTGATTTTTAAGTATCAGGATGATCTATTCTCTCGTAAAATGGGTTCGTTGCTAATCGACCAGTTACATAATGAGAATACCGATTTAATAAAGCATAGCTTGATTTTGTTGTTAATCAATCAAAAGCCACGTGAATGGAGAACACAGGTTCATAGTTATATCGCATCTGTATCAAAAAACTCATTTTATCTTATGGATGTATATCAAGCCCTCCTATCTCAGTATCGCTATAGTTACGTGTCGCATCAAACATTAGAAGACATAAAATATCTTATTAAAATGATATTAGTAAAGCATAACTTTGGAGTAAAGGATCCAGGAATGAAAGCGATCAAAAAGATTACAGATAATATGATACCCAATCGGAAAATTGATTGAGCAGTATGCAAAATGTCCAGTTTGCACTCCAAACGCCTTGTTGCGAGGTTAAGCGTGTTTCTTTAGACAAGCCGTCGTTTTGGTTTTATAAATTAGCTTTGCCAGAACCAGGCGGCAAGTGTAGCGGAGAATTAGGCAAAAAAGACTGATTACAAGGTTTCTTGGCCGGTGACGTTTGCAAGCAGGCTTTTTTGAATTTAAGAACGGAAAAGTCGACATGAGGTAATTGTGTCTAAATCCCCGCAAAAGAATGGATGGCAAATGACAGCTTTTTGTCTTTTTGGGTCCAATCCTCAAATTTTCCTATTGGGCGGCATCATCATCATTTTTCACCTTCCACGACTTTGATTTCCTCTTCCGTCAGGCCATACAGTTTGTACACCAAGCGGTCGATCTCCGCGTCGGTCGTCGTGACGGCGTTCTGCAATGCGGCTTTTTCGGATTCTGATGTGGCCTTGCGCAGCTTTGGTTTCATTGCCAGCATCTTCTCTACAACCCCCACCAATTTGTCATGTCGCGCTTTGTCGGCAAGGGAATCGTGATAAGAAATCGGAATAGGTAGATGGCGAAATTCTGCGAGTGTTGTTTGGCGGAAATCATCTTTCGTGGCAATAGCTGATGTGTTCACATAAAGATATGAAAGCAGACGACTATTGATGACGCCTAGAACAAACTTAGGATTTAGTGCAACATTTGTTAACACAAATGGATTGATGTCTTTTTTAAAAACCATTTTTTTATCACAATAACATGCATCAAGTCGATCTTGACGATTTATAATGCGTCTAATAAGAATTTTAGACTCAGCTTCATAGAACTGTTTCAGTGACTGATAATCGTGCATGAACGCGAACGTTCTAGCTTTGACGACTAGGTCATAGCGATAGGCTTGAGCATCTTCGCCGAAGGGATACCACTCATCGGATTGGGCTGAATCACTGCGCTCAAATCGATTTGCAGCCAAGCCTTGTGTAGACTTAGTAATTTCACCCAAATATTTAAATCTTGGGCTTTGTGATGCCCGAATGAGTATTGTCTGGGCACTTGGATTAAGGACTAGACGATAATCGGGTGCTGTGATTAAACTGGCATCAACATCGATGAATTTTGCGTCTGCAAGCGAGGTAATCTTTGTCTTCTTTGGATAGCGGTATATCCGATAGGAATTTGTGGGTTGGCCATAAAGGATGTAGATACCAGTGTCAACGTATGCGTCTTTAAAAGTATCAAATGGCAAGTTCAGGACCTCACAAACGCCATGTTCGGTAAACATATGTTTCCGAAGGAAAGAGTAATTCTCTCCCGTTTCCCATGTGATTGAAGAAATATAACCAACGAATCCAGAGCGCTTCACAAGATGCAACGCACGCAGAATAAAGACAATTGATGTGTCAAACTTCCTTGCTACCTGGGAGTAGGAGCGTTGGTAATATAATCGCTCTTTTTCCTCCATTGCTTCGATTGGGATATACGGCGGATTGCCGATGATGGCATCGAACCCCCCGGCCTTCATGGCGTCGGGGAATTGAGCGGGCCAATCAAAGGCGTGGACGCGGACGAGGTCTTCGGGAAGCATGGAGAAGTCGGAGGCGATGAGGGAATTGCCACATTTAATATTATCAGACAAATTCGGTAAGGCGCGTTCGTGGAAGAGGGTCATCTGTTTGGAGAGGGAAGTGTCGTTTTCGCCTTCGAGGGCCTTCAGCAATAACGAGAGCTTGGTGGTTTCCACGGCCTGGCGGTCGATATCAACGCCGAAGATGTGGCTGGTGAGGATGCGTTTGCGTTCGCCGATGGACAGACAGGTATCACCTTTGGCGTTCTGATAGACGGCATTGGCGTGTTTTTTGGCAGGATTGGCCAAATACCATTTCAGGCAATGGTCGAGGAGGAACTGATAGGCGCCGAGGAGGAAGGAGCCGCTGCCGCAGGCCATGTCCAGGACGCGGAAAGGGGGTTTTGTTTTGCTGCCGGCGAGATCGGCCGGGCTTTTACCTACAATCTGCTTGCCGACAGTGTTCTGCACTATGTAGTTCACAATATAGGCCGGGGTGTAGTAAACGCCGCCGGCCTTGCGTACTTCGGGTTTTTCCTCGACCTTGGCCCGGTGTTCGGCGGTCAGGCGGATGACCTTGCCGAGGAAGCGTTCGTAAACCGTGCCCAGGATTT
>JALHSV010000257.1 GCA_022865525.1 Thermodesulfovibrionales bacterium | reverse complement strand
GGCTTCATTGCATTACCTCACTTTTTCTTCAATGATTCTTTTTGCATAACATTTTTGCACGACAATATTAAAAGCAAGCATTATGCCATTCTGCAACATATTGATTTTATGTATTTTTAAAAACAAGGTGGGTAATTGAGGTAAGAGAAGTGTGTAACAGATTACATAGTTAATGGCGGCATTTTAGATTTCTTGAATTCCTGCATGACATGAAAAACTTGCTTACCTTGACATTATAGGTAAAAAAGGCCTATATTTTAAATTATGAAAATGGTAAGAATAAAATTTAAAAGTACAGAAAATGATGCCATTGGGTTTCTCGAATTGTCAAAACGTATTAGAGTCGTCTGTCTGCCTGAAGATACTTATGAAATTCCATTCTCTGCCCTTGAGATGATCGACTCTTTAAATATCCCGTACACGGTCATTGAGACAGAAGGCTTTGATAATGTCATTAGAAAGATACGAGATACTGCTTCCGCTAAAATATAATGATGGCACGCCTGTTGAGCCTGAAAAGTTTAGGCAAGCGAAAATAGAATTAGTTGAGAAATTTGGGGCGATTACAGTTGAACCTCAAAGTGTTCACGGCATCTGGACACATGGCAGTAAAGAATATGCTGATGAATTAATTCGTTTTATAATCGATATAGAAACCACGCCAGAAACAGAAAAATTCTTTAAAGAATTCAAAGAAAAGCTTAAAGCAAGATTTCAGCAAATAGAAATATGGATTACTGCGTATCCAATCAGACTGATATAGTCTTTTATCACTCAATGTTTACCCATGCTATCAAAGAGTTCTTAACCCTTATAGGGACTGCCGCAAAATAACTTTTACTTTTGACATCAGTCTTTGACTTAGTTTTCAATGGTCAAGCGGGTGAAATTGTGTAGTTCCATTGTGCATTTTTTTTGTGATATTTAATCTTCAGCTTACTCATTTGATCGTCCGTAATTTTTACGCCTGTCTCATACTGTTTTGAATCCAAAACAGCTATTATCTTGAGTCCTTTTCTGGTTGTTGTTGCGCTGATCATATTCACATAACGCCCCCCAACCCCCTCTTAGCTTAAGAGGGGGTTGGGGGGCGTTACTTAAAATCAATGTCATCATACTTATGAACTCTTTTATCCCAGTCTACAGTTTGCTGTCTACTTCTTCTCTTTCCCTTCTGTCTCTTCTTCCTGCTCTTCCTTTATCAGCGCGTCCTTCACAAACTCAGCACGGCGTATATCTTTGCCCGACACTGAAAATTTCTTCTGACAGGTTTCCCTCCCTGCGCATATTGCACAGAGTAACTGTGTTGAACTCAGTGGCTCCTTCTGAAATACCAGATAAGTACCTTTTCGATATTTGCAGCGATACTGTCCTTGGCGTTTATAATAAACATCTTATCACGTATCTGAAAGAGTTCCTTCTCCATTCTCACGATTTCGGGAGGTTCAACAGCCCTTTTTTTGTATTCTTCGTCAAACATCGGCACGATCTTGTCTTTCATCCTGAGTTCGGTATCTACAAAAAAAATGCATACCTCCGGAGAAAGGTCAAGGGTTCTGTCAAAAAAGGCTGATATCTCATTCTGATAGATCTGTTTCGGGGGTGATGACTTGATCTCCATATATACTATGGACCCATCCACCTTTGCGATGAGGTCATAGTCACCGCCAACATTCGGCCGTTTAGATCGTATCCCCCATATTGCCTCAGTTGCGAACTCTTTT
>JALHSV010000256.1 GCA_022865525.1 Thermodesulfovibrionales bacterium | reverse complement strand
TCGATGACTTCATCCGCACCAAATTCCTTTGCCTTCCTGAGCCTGTAAGGGACCATGTCAGCACCGATGATTTTTTCAGCACCGTATCTTTTTGTCAGCAGTATATGCATTTGACCCATGACGCCAAGACCGATAACGAGTACGGTTTCTCCGCCCTTCATATGGACTCTTTTCAATGCCTTTATGACACATGCAGCAGGTTCTATGAGTGCAGCATCTTCATAACTCACCTGATCGGTAAGCTTTACTGTATCGTTTTCAAGATTTGTTCGGGGGACCAGAATATACTCAGAGATTCCTCCCGGGACAATCTTTGTATTTCTCCACGTGGTACAGTGCACATAATCTTCTCTTTTACAGTATCTGCAGGTTAAGCAGGGAGCATGATGGTGGACAAAGACCCTGTCCCCACAACTGAAAGAAGTTACTTCTCTGCCGACTTCAATGATCTCGCCTGCAGGCTCATGACCGAGAATTAGAGGCGCTTTTTTCCCGATATACCACGGCATCACATCGCCTGAACATATACCGCATGCCTTTGTCCTGATTAAGGCGTCGCAAGGACCAACTTTGGGAATGGGAATATCCTCTATCCGGATATCATTAAAGCTGTAAAGTTTCGCTACTCTCAAGGTGACACTATTGTAATATCTCTATCATTTGTAAGTCTCAGTTCTCCATAGAGAAGAACTGCCTGACTGCCGATTACCATGCAGGGAATCTTACTCCGAGCTTAAATAATTTTATCATATTAGACAGGTTGATTAAACGGATAGCTTAATCTGATTGCTCTTTCATATCTTCAGAGCGAAGCAAAGGGTGGGTTCGTCTGCGGCAGGGTTTGAAAGATGCTAATAGCTCGAATATGCAGCGTGATGTTCTTCCTGTAACCAAGACTCGTAAGTTTTAACCCGCAATGTAATATTTACTAAACTTTACACCTTTCAAATCTGATATAATTATGCTGATTTGAAATAGTAATTCATATTTACATGGAGGTAAATGAAATGGCACAAGGAACTGTGAAATGGTTTAACGAGAGTAAAGGTTTCGGATTCATTACTGCTGAAGACGGCACTGATGTTTTTGTCCACCACACGTCCATCCAAGGCAGTGGTTTTAAGACCCTTGCTGAAGGTGACAAAGTTAGCTTTGATATTGAAAAAGGCGAGAAAGGTCCCAAGGCGATCAATGTCGTTAAACTGTAAATAGATTGAGAAGATCCCTTTTTCTCGACGGGACCTTCTTTATTTCAAAGAACAACACGGCATAATTTTTCCCATATGGATACGTGTGCCCGGTCTTCTCATTGCGGCGGGACTTGCGTTGATGCTATGGCAAGAATCCCGTAAGTAAGCGCGGTATTAGTCTTCATTGCCCAAAGACATTTAGCCCACAGACATAAAAACAAGGTTTTTTCCTGTAGTCTTCGCATTTATAGTTTGCTAAAATGATGTAGACTGTATTGGTAATCAACATATTTGACCGAGGTGATAAATTTGGAAGACGAATTAGAAAAATATAATAAAGCATAAAAATTCATGAAATCAAAACTTGCAATTGCTATTACTCTTTGGGGATGGCTTCTTTTCGTTGTCTGGCTTTC
>JALHSV010000255.1 GCA_022865525.1 Thermodesulfovibrionales bacterium | reverse complement strand
TTGATCTAACATGACAAAGCTCTCTCCTTGGAATCGCTGGAGAGCTTTCCCTGCAACAGGATTGTCCTGTTATCTTTTCATCAACAATCTGATGATGATATAAACCAGGAACATTACTGCTATTGCAATGATGAACGTATTTGTTTCCATTTCAGGAGTTATCGTAACCTTTCACAGGAATAATAGTCTCCATGGCCGGGAACAATGACCGCATTCCGGTTGCGGCCGCGCATCTCGGCATCAAAGCTGAAGATAAACTCTTTCAGCATCTCCATTTCGTGACGGAACAATGAACTGTTCACATTTGTGCTCGTCATCATGAACTTTGGAAGGTTCAGTATTTCCCGTTCCTCTGCGTCCAGGCTTTCGACAAGTAAAAGGTAATCGCTTGTGAAAATAAGCCCCGAGTCATAACTGACGAAGAAGACCTGACCGGGAACATGTCCCCCTTCACTCTCCAGAACCTTGTAGACATGTCCCGCCAGATCGAACATGTCTGTAACACGAAACCCGTTTATCCTCTCACGATTTTCACTTTTGTATGGAACCCAGTCTCTGGAAATATGAAATTTGGTGAACTCATTTACCAAGAGGGTGTAACAGTGATTTAGTTCGGCAAGCGGCGTATCGCTTCCCCACGCACGGTTCTGATGATTGAGAATGCCCCGCGCGTCTGCATGAAGATAAACGTGACTGCCGTATTCCTCTGCGAAGTAGCCACTCATACCTGCATGATCCGAATCTGCATGGGTGAGATAGATCCTCTTTACCTTCGACGGTTCGAGTCCGTTTTCCCTGAGCATAGTTTTCACATCTTTATAATAGATTCCGTATCCGCCGTCAATCATAACAAGCTCTCCATAACCTTCCAGGATATATAAATTCCCGCCGGTTGGCAGCCTGAAGGCATGGAACCGGGTGTCTTCGAGATCGAGCGTAGGAAGACGTCGGTAGGAGAATCTTTCCCCAGTTTTCATCAGCGAGGCCGAAGCAAAAGCGAGTATATTTGTGGTTACATCGCCTATCTCAAAATGCTTGCCTGCCTCCCTACTGAACTGAAGTAAGCTGTCGGATATCCTTTGTGAGGAATTCACGATTTTTCTTAGACGTTCTATATCATCCGTGTCCAGGAGTTTCCTCAGGCGGAAGAAAAACCGTTCGACTATATTGAGTCCGATGATGTCGTTTATCTCTTTCTGCTCCGCGCCCCGGCAGATGAGGCTGTAATAATATCCGAGTTCGTTGATATCCTTAAGCAGCCGGTCAACCTCGCCTGCATCCTGGGCGACGAGGGAAAAATGTGCAGAGGTTGTAGAAATATCCTCGTGGTATGCCATATAGATTACATTGGCATTATGGTTGGAAAGAAGGCGAGCAAATTCGCCTAACGTGCCGGGCCTGTGCTGAAGCTGAACCTCAATCTTCAGAATGCTGCGGGCATCAACAATGCCGAGCTCGATCCGGGGAGCAGGAAATTGACCACCTGTTGCATTCAGGAGAACCAGCTCTCCGGAGACTTGCTGAAGCGCATTGAGCGTGTTACTGCGCACTTCAAGCAGGACACGATTTGGGTGCTCTGAACGGTTATAGTGGAAAAAGATGATATTCATGCCGTACTTTGCAAATATGCTTGCAAGCTCGGCCAATGAACCGGGTCTGTCAATGAGGAACAGTCGGCCCTTGCCAAGATAGCCTTCACCCGATTCTGAACGGTATATCTTGAAATATTTTTCACTCATGTCATTGGACTAAATAACATTATTCATAGCAGAGGATTCTGATTCCACGAAAATAGTTTTATATATCCCTTGACGGGCAGATATCGGAGAGGACGCATTCCTGGTGCTTTGGCTTTTTTGCCTGGCAGATCTTCCTGCCATGGGATATCAGGAGGTGAGAGAGGTTAGACCAATCCTCTTCGGGTAACGATTCCATCAGATCCCTTTCTATCTTGACAGGGTCCTCGTTTTTTGTGAGGCCGAGCCGGTATGAAAGCCTCTTCACATGGGTGTCAACAGCTATCCCCGCGTTGATCCCATATGCATTGGAGAGAATGATATTCGCTGTTTTCCGGGCAACACCGGGAAGCGTTGTAAGTTCCTCCATGGTCTTTGGGACTTTTGCATGGAAGTTCATCACGATTATCTGTGCAGAAGCCTGGATATTTTTTGCCTTTGTCTTATAAAAGTTTATCGAGCTCACATCTTTCTGGAGTCTCTCCAATGGCACATCTGCATAATCCTTGACTGAAGTGTACTTCGTGAAAAGGTCTCTGGTTACCTTATTTACCAGTATATCAGTCGCTTGTGCAGACAGTATTGTAGCGACGAGGAGATCAAATGGCGACCTGAAATGGAGGGCTGTCTTCTGCTCAGGGTATTCTTTTTTCAGGCGTTTGATGATATCGATAATTTTTTCTTTTGTATTCATTCGCCTCTAATAAAATAGTCCATGAGCTTGTGTCCCTCCTCAATAACAAGAATATCATCCCTTTCCGTGATCGATTCATCGAATGATGCACCCTCATTTTTCCTTTTCATGCGGCTGTCGTATATCACGAAGGGGACAGGTTCCTCGGTATGCGTTTTGACTGCGATTGGGGTTGCATGGTCAGGCAGGATAAGTAACCGGTATTCATCGAATGCGACAATCCCTTTCAGCACATTCCCTACAACGCGTGCATCAAAGTCCTCGATCGCCCGTATCTTATCCCCGTAATTCCCTGAATGGCCTGCCTCATCCGGTGCTTCGACATGGATATAAGCGATATCGACTCGTTTGAGAGCCTTCAAAGCAGCCTCTGCCTTGCCTTCGTAATTGGTATCCAGATACCCTGTGATGCCGGGCACTTCGAGAATTTCGAACCCTGCACTTATCCCTATACCTCTCATGAGATCAACAGCAGAAACGAGTGCTCCATCAAGCGCGTATTTCTGTTTAAAAGTCGGGAGGCCGAGCTTTTTGCCTTGTCCCCAAAGCCATATACTGTTGGCGGGCTTGGCGCCTTTTTTTATCCGCTCCTTGTTGACGGGGTGGTTTTCAAGAATGCCTGCTGATTTCAGCATCAACTCCCTCAGCATGTCTTCCCCGTTGCCAACAGGGAGGTAGTCTGAAATTTCTTTCCCAGTAATATCATGGGGAGGAGTGCATTCAATTTTCGTTTCACCTGAGGACCAGAGCATGATATGCCGGTAACTCACCCCCGGATAGAAGCTGATCTCCTTATTGCCGACCATTTGATTAATATCGAGAACGAGTTTCTCTGCCTCGTCTGTCGATATATGCCCGCTGCTGTAATCATCCATGACAGCTTTTGTTTTGTCCTTGTTATATTTCAGAGTGACAAGGTTGCACCGGTAGGCTACGTCATCTTCCTTCATGCTGATTCCGATGCTTGCTGCTTCAAGAGGAGCCCTGCCTGAATAGAACTCCTGAGGGTTGTAGCCGAGGATGTTTAAATTCGCAATATCAGAACCGGGGTGGCAACCGGCAGGGATGGTTCTGATCTTTCCTATAATTCCCTCGCGGGCAAGCCTGTCCATATTGGGAGTTGCAGCACTCTGCAACGGCGTTTTGCCGTTCAGTTCCTTCAAAGGCCTGTCGGCCAT
>JALHSV010000028.1 GCA_022865525.1 Thermodesulfovibrionales bacterium | reverse complement strand
TCTGCCTGATTTTTTATAAATGAATTCTATTAATTTCCCGATCTCCTTTTTCGTCATATCCTTATTAATCATGGAAAAGAGTATCCCGGATGGCAGTATCTCACGGAGAATAATTCTCCCGGTTGTTGTCTCGACAAAGCCACCATCCATTCTCACCTTAATCCGTGCATGTTCATCAATGATGCCGGCGTCATAGGCGATCCTGACATCCTCCGGGTCAGCAAATACTTTCCCCTCACCTTTGGCACCTTTCCTCTCTTTCATGAGGAAATAAATACCGAGAACCATATCCTGGGTAGGTACAACTATCGGCTTCCCATTAGCAGGTGAGAGAATGTTATTGACAGACATCATGAGAACCCGTGCTTCGATTTGAGCCTCTATCGATAGAGGGATATGCACAGCCATCTGATCTCCATCGAAATCAGCGTTGAAAGCAGTACATACGAGGGGATGTAATTTTATCGCCTTTCCTTCCACAAGAATGGAATCAAATGCCTGTATGCCAAGTCTGTGCAGGGTTGGTGCGCGGTTCAGGAGAACCGGATGTTCCCGGATCACCTCTTCAAGGGCATCCCAAACCTCGGGACTCTCTTTTTCAACCAGCTTTTTTGCAGCCTTGATGGTTGTTGCATATCCTTTTTCTTCGAGCTTATTAAAAATAAATGGTTTAAAGAGTTCCAGGGCCATTCTCTTTGGTAGCCCGCATTGATGAAGCTTCAGTTCAGGTCCGACAACGATAACGGATCTTCCCGAATAGTCGACGCGTTTCCCTAAAAGGTTTTGTCTGAAACGGCCCTGTTTCCCCTTGATCATGTCACTCAGGGATTTCAGCGGCCGCTTGGTTGTGCTTTTTAATACCCTGCTTCTCCTGCCATTGTCAAAGAGGGCATCTACAGCCTCCTGGAGCATCCGCTTTTCATTTTTTATAATGACACTCGGCGCTTTCAGTTCCATAAGTCTCTTGAGTCTGTTATTCCTGTTGATTACCCTTCTGTACAGGTCATTCAGATCAGAAGTGGCAAAACGCCCTCCTTCAAGCGGGACAAGTGGTCTCAGGTCAGGTGGCAAGACCGGGATAAGATCCATGATCATCCATTCAGGTTTATTCCCGGATTTTCTGAATGCATCCAGGACCTTCAATCGCTTGGTGAGTTTCTTCTTAACCCCTATGGAGACTGCTTCGTATATCTTTGTTTTGAGTTCTGCATACAGTGCTTCGAGATCAACCCTGCGTAAAAGCTCCCGTATCGCCTCAGCCCCCATACCTGCTTTAAACCGTACACCAAATTCCGCCGTTTTCTTCTTAAAATCGTCTTCGGTAAGCAGCTCTTTTTCCTTGAACGGGGTATCACCCGGATCAATGATTACGTAGCTCTCGAAATAGAGAACCTTTTCAAGCTGCCGCATGGTCATGTCAAGAAGGGTGCCGATTCGGCTTGGCAGGCCCTTCAGAAACCATATATGTGCGACAGGAGTTGCAAGCTCAATATGTCCTAATCGTTCCCTTCTTACTTTAGACTGAATCACCTCCACACCGCACTTGTCACAGACTACTCCTCTGTGCTTCATCCTCTTGTATTTACCGCATATACATTCCCAGTCCTTGACAGGACCAAAAATCTTTGCACAAAACAGTCCATCCCGTTCCGGCTTGAATGTACGGTAATTGATCGTCTCAGGTTTTTTTACTTCACCATAAGACCACTCCCGTATCTTCTCCGGTGAAGCGAGACGAATTCGAACAGCCTCAAAATCAGTCGGATCTTTTGGCCTCTGAAAAATTGCAGAGATATCTTCTGTCAAATTACTCCCCCTTACTCTTTTTCTCCAGGAGTTCCACGTCAAGTCCAAGACTCTGGAGTTCTTTTATCAGAACGTGAAAAGATTCCGGGACGCCAGGTTCAAGGGTCGCATCACCTTTCACGATTGCTTCATACATCCGGGCTCTTCCTGTAACATCGTCACTTTTGACCGTTAAAAATTCCTGGAGCGTATAGGAAGCCCCATACGCTTCGAGTGCCCATACCTCCATTTCCCCGAGCCGCTGACCACCAAACTGGGCCTTTCCACCCAGAGGCTGCTGGGTAACAAGCGAATAGGGGCCGATGGACCGGGCGTGTATCTTATCATCAACAAGGTGATGGAGCTTCATCATATACATATGACCAACAGTGACAGGTTTATCAAAAGGTTCACCCGTCCTGCCGTCACGAAGTATCATTTGGCCTGTTGTCGGCAGCTTAGCCTTTCGGAGAAGATCCTTTATCTCGCCTTCTTTCGCACCTTCGAATACAGGGGTAGCTACATGTATCCCCAATGCCTTTGCTGCCCAGCCAAGGTGCGTCTCGAGGACCTGCCCGACATTCATTCTTGACGGCACTCCAAGGGGATTAAGCACGATGTCTACAGGAGTTCCATCAGGAAGAGAGGGCATATCCTCTTCCGGCATAACTGTTGATACGACGCCTTTGTTGCCGTGTCTGCCCGCCATCTTGTCGCCTATCTGGATTTTCCGCTTCATTGCAATATATGTCTTTACAACCTTGTTTACCCCCGGTGGAAGTTCATCCCCTCTTTTTAAGCGGTCGATCATTTCATCGTATCGTAATTCAAGATAACGGATATAGTGATTGAAATCGTTGTTTGCAGATTCTAATTTCTCGCGCGCAGCGCTGTCTTCGAGTTTGATGCGCATAAGATGATCATCTTTGACCCTTTCCAACTGTTTTTCTGCAAGCTTCTTTCCCTTTGCGCAGACAAGCTCTTTGGTCTTCGAGTCTTTCACATCGTCTGAAACAATCTGTCCGACAAGAAGGCCCCTCAGTTTGCTGAACTTTTCCTCTTTTGCTATCCTGACCTCTGCTTCAAGATCCCTCTGTAATTTCTGGATATCCTCTTCTTCAATATTTTTTGCCCTGTCGTCTTTCTCTGTGCCTTTCCGGGAAAATATCCTTACATCTAACACAGTCCCTTCTATCCCCGGCGGGACATAGAGGCAACTTTCCTTTACTTCCTCAGCCTTTTCGCCAAAAATAGCCCTCAGCAGCTTCTCTTCAGGTGTCAATTGGGTCTCTCCCTTTGGCGTAACTTTGCCCACAAGGATATCACCGGGTACCACCTCGGCGCCCATCCGTATTATTCCGCTTTCATCAAGATTCCTCAGTGCTTCTTCCCCGACATTCGGAATATCACGGGTAATTTCTTCGGGGCCAAGTTTGGTTTCCCTTGCCTCGGCGCTGAATGCCTCTATATGCACTGAAGTAAAGACATCCTCTTTGACAAGTCTCTCGCTAAGCAGCATTGCATCTTCAAAATTATATCCGCCCCACGGCATGAAAGCGACCAAGACGTTCTTGCCAAGCGCAAGTTCTCCCATATCTGTACATGGTCCGTCAGCAAGAATATCACCAGCCTTGACTGTATCACCAATGTTAACGATTGTCTTTTGATTGACGCAGGTAGCCTGATTTGATCTCTGGAACTTTACGACATTGTATATATCAACTCCACCTCTGTTTTCGGTTGTCCTCACAACAATCCTCGATGCATCAACGCTTTCAACAATCCCTCCGCGTTTCGCAAGAACAATTGCTCCTGAATCACGGGCTGCAACAAACTCGACGCCGGTGCCGACAATCGGCGATTCAGACTGTAACAACGGCACAGCCTGTCTCTGCATATTAGACCCCATCAAAGCTCTGTTTGCATCGTCATTTTCAAGAAACGGGATGAGAGAGGCAGAGACACCGACAATCTGCTTTGGTGATACGTCCATATATGCTACTTCCTGAGGGGATACCATCTTAAAATCACCACCAACTCGAGCTGAGACAGTGTCGCCGGTCAAATTTCCTTTCTCATCCAAAGGGGAAGTCGCCTCCGCGATGATATATTTTTCTCCATCGATTGCGGAGAGATATTCGATCGTTTTTGTGACCTTGCCATTGATAACTTTTCTATAGGGAACTTCTATGAATCCAAAATCATTAACCCGGGCATAAGAAGCAAGGGATGTGATAAGGCCGATGTTCGGGCCTTCAGGCGTCTCTATGGGACATATTCTTCCGTAATGAGTTGGGTGGACATCTCTTACCTCAAATCCTGCCCGTTCCCGGGTCAAGCCTCCGGGACCAAGCGCAGAGAGTCTTCTCTTGTGCGTAATCTCGGACAAGGGATTGGTCTGATCCATGAACTGACTCAACTGGCTCGAACCAAAAAACTCTTTCAAAGCAGCCATGACAGGTTTTGCATTAATCAAATCGTGAGGCATTGCTGTTTCAAGTTCTGTGAGCGTCATTTTCTCTTTGATTGTGCGTTCCATTCTGACCAGACCGATCCTGAACTGGTTCTCGAGCAGTTCCCCGACCCTTCTTACCCTCCTGTTGCCAAGATGGTCTATGTCATCAACCTCTCCCCTTCCTGTCCTGAGATTAAAAAGGTATCTGACGATTTCCACGATATCATTATCCGTGAGGACTCTGGTCCCAAGCGGCACTTCGATATTCAGCCTTTTATTTAATTTCAGCCGGCCAACAGGGGATAGATCGTATCGCTTTGGATCAAAAAATAGGCCGTTGAACAGATCCTTGGCTGCAGAAACTGTCGGGGGCTCACCCGGCCGTAATTTTTTATAAATCTCAAGCAGAGCCTCATCCTGTGTGCTGACTTTATCTGTCAGCAGGGTGTCCCTGAGGGAAGGCAGATAATGAATATTGTCGATAAAAAGAATGCTGAGGGAATCAATCCTGAGAGCAAGGATTCTGTCAAAGGCAGCCTCTGTAATAACCTCATTTCCGTCTAAAATGACTTCTCCCGTGGAAGGATCAATGATATCTTTCAGAGTTATCCTGCCAACAATTTCTTCTTTGGATATCGGGATTGTCTTGATCCCTGACGCCTCCATTTTCCTGATTGCGCCTCTGGTAATCTTATTTCCTTCTTTGACAATTAATTCTTTTTCATGAGAAAAGATATTTACAACAGATTTCAGCCCGATAAGAATTTCGCTCACATCTCTGGTGAATTTATTCCCGCTTATCATAATTGTTTCAATGGGGTAGAAAATCTTCAGAAGATCTTCATTTGAATATCCCAGGGCTTTGAGAACAATTGTTGCAGGCAGTTTTCTTCTTCTGTCAATTCTTACATACAGGATATCTTTTGCATCAAATTCAAAATCGAGCCAGGAACCTCTCGAAGGGATTACCCGTGCAGAGTAAAGAAGTCTTCCGCTTGCATGTGTTTTCCCCTTATCATGACTAAAAAATACTCCTGGGGAACGATGCAGCTGGCTGACAACAACTCGTTCCGTACCGTTTATGATGAACGTACCGGTATCGGTCATAAGCGGCATCTCGCCGATATATACATCCTCTTCTCTTGATTCCTTTAACCTTTTTGTGCCTTTTTGCTCGATTTCCCACATGTTGAGTTTCACCTTGATTTTCAACGGTGCGGCAAATGTTATCCCTTTCTGAAGACAGTCCCGGAAGCTGAATTTCGGCTCGCCTATGACATAACCCAAAAACTCGATGGAAGCCGTCTCATTGTAGTCCAGAATAGGGAACACGCTTAAGAAAGCCGCCTGTAATCCTGATTCGTCCCGTTTATCGGTCAGGACGTCCTTCTGCAGGAACTTCTCGTAGGACTTTTCCTGTATTTCTATCAGGTTAGGGATATCGAGAATAGGGGGAATTTTTCCAAAGTTCAGTCTTTTTCTGAGAACCCTTGTCATACGTCTCCTTGTTTATTTAATTTCTACTGCAGCACCCTGTTCTTCGAGTTTTGCCTTTACGGATTCAGCTTCCTCCTTTGAGACGCCGGTTTTGACCGGTTTTGGAGCTCCGTCAACAAGGTCTTTTGCCTCCTTAAGTCCGAGCGCAGTCAGTTCTCTGACAACTTTTATCACCTGTATCTTCTTTTCGCCGGCTGCAGTGAGGATGACATCAAAACTGGTCTTCTCCTCGACTTCAGGTGCAGCTGCTCCGGCAGCAGCTCCAGGCATAGCAGCAAGGGCAACCGGTACTGCTGCGGTGACACCATATCTCTCCTCGAACTCTTTTATGAATTTTGACATATCGAGAATCGTCATGTTGTCAATAAAGTCGAAAACTTCTTCTTTTGTTACCGCCATTTTTAAATCCTCCTTTTATTGAGTAGTTAGTAGCGAGTAGACAGGAAAAAGGAAAAAACCTCTTGACCTGACTACTGTTTTCTGTCTACTGACTACTTTTTTTATTTTTCAGTGCTTCCAGTGCATTGACGAAACTGCTCAGCGTTGCATTCAGTAACAATCCAAGCTTGTTCAGGGGTGATTTGAATCCGCCCGCCATAATAGCAAGCAGGACATTTCTCGGCGGCAGATCAGCTACAGCCTTGAGATCCTGAGCTGCACAGACTGACCCTTCGATGAGACCGATGCCGACCTTGAGTTTATCATTCTTTTTTGAGTACTCAAGGATCTTTTTCACTGTCAGCACAGGGTCATCATAACTGATTGCTATGCCGACAGGTCCCCTGAAAGCATCTTTCGCTGCAGAGACGGACGTTCCTTCAGAAGCAATTTTTGCAAGAGTATTCTTGATTATTTTGTATTCAACGTTACCCTCTCTCAAAAGGCTTCTTAAATCTGATAGCTCAGCAACAGTCAACCCCCGATAATCCGTAAAGACTATGGACTTTGCCCTATTGAACTCTTCTTTGAGTTCCTGGATAACCTGTTCTTTTTCTGTCCTGTTCAGCTTACACCCCCTTTCCCAGCGATGCAATATCAACCGCGATCCCCGGTCCCATTGTTGAAGATACCGCTATCTTCTTGAGATATTTACCTTTGCTCGTGGCTGGTTTCGCCTTTATGATTGAATTAATTACTGTCCTTGCATTCTCGAGAAGCTTTTCAGTATCAAAGGAGACCTTCCCGATCGGAACATGGACAATCCCCGCTTTTTCAGCTTTGTATTCTACTTTCCCTGCCTTAATCTCCTTAACAGCCCGTGCTATATCGAACGTTACTGTCCCGAGTTTAGGATTAGGCATCAATCCCCGCGGGCCGAGTATCTTCCCGAGTTTTCCGACAACACCCATAACATCAGGAGTTGCAACAGACTTGTCAAAATCCAGCCATCCTTTGCTTATCTTATCGACAAGATCTTCAGCACCAACAAAGTCAGCACCTGCTTCGAGGGCCTCTTTTTCCTTTTCCCCCTTGGCAAAAACCAGTACGCGAACCTTCTTGCCAATGCCATGCGGGAGGACAACCGTACCCCGCACCATCTGTTCTGACTTCCGTGGATCAATGCCAAGATTTACGGCCAAATCCACCGTTTCATCAAATTTCGTATATGTGGCTTCCTTTGCACGTTTTAATGCATCTTCGAGCGAGTATTCCTTGCTGATTTCCACCTTATCCTGAGCTGTCCTTAATTTTTTACCCATAGCTTTTCACCCTTCAATCTGTTATTTCCAAACCCATGCTCCTGGCAGTTCCCTTGATAATATTCTCTGCTTTATCGAGGGAGTAAGCATTAAGATCCGGGAGTTTTTTCTGGGCTATCTCTCTAATCTGTGCAGAGGTAACCTTGCCGACCTTCTCCTTGTTTGGCACACCTGATCCCTTAATGATTCCTGCCGCCTTTTTCAGAAGATCTGAGGCAGGAGGAGTTTTTGTGATAAACGTAAACGATCTGTCGGCATACACTGTCAGGACAACCGGTATGATGGTATCACCGAGGGCCTGAGTCTGAGCGTTAAACGCCTTGCAGAACTCCATGATATTGACACCATGGGGACCGAGGGCCGGACCAACAGGTGGTGCAGGATTTGCCTTCCCTGCAGGAATCTGAAGCTTGACCTGTGCAATGACTACTTTTTTAGCTTTAGCCATATAACCCCCTTTTTCTATAAATTCTAAACTCTAATATCTAAATCCTAAACATTTATGCTTTTTCTACCTGAAAGAAATTCAGTTCAACAGGTGTCTGTCGGCCGAAAATACTGACCATGACGCAAAGCCTTCCATGATCGAAATCAACATCATCTACGCCGCCGAGAAAATTGCTGAAGGGACCGTCAATGATTCTGACGCTTTCTCCTCTTTGAAACTGTGTCTTGACCTGCGGGACAGGGCCCTTCTCAATCTGTTGAATGATGACCGAAACCTCTTCCTCTGAGAGGGCGACAGGTGCCGCGCCACCAACAAAGCCGGTGACTCTCGGAGTGCTTCGAATGAGATGCCATGTCTCGTCGTCAAGTTCCATCTCGACAAGGATATATCCCGGATAAAATTTCTTATCGCTTTCCTTCTTTTTTCCACCTTTGAGTTCGATAACCCGCTCTGTCGGAATTAAAATCCGTGAAATTTTATCCTTCAGATCCTGCTTGTCTAACTTCTCCTCTATCGCAATCTTTACCTTCTCTTCAAAACCTGAATATGTATGCACCACGTACCAGTTTTTTTCCATAATTTATCTCAGAGCTATCCCCACGATTTTTGAAAGGCTTAAATCGATAATCCCCAAAAATAATGAAATTATGAGAACCGTTATGATGACTACCCATGTGGAACCGATAAGTTCTTCCTTCGTTGGAAAAACAACCTTCTTCACCTCAGTTTTTACTTCCCTGAAAAATTCCTTAACCTTGTTTAGCATGATAGTTGGTCCTGATTTGCTTTTTCGCTGTTTTCAATTTTTTCGCATACCTTTCACGTATTATTATTGTAGTGGCAGGCCAGGAGGGATTTGAACCCCCAACCCTCGGATTTGGAGTCCGACGCTCTATCCGTTAGAGCTACTGGCCTATGCCTTTGTCTCTTTGTGAACAGTATGCCGCCTGCAATTCCTGCAGTGTTTTTTTAACTGAAGCTTATCAGTCGTATTCTTTTTATTTTTCATACTCGAATAATTCCGGTTTTTGCATTCTGTGCACTGAAATAAAATGATGTCTCTCATTTTCGCTTGGCTCCATTACAATTCGCTAAATATAAAATTTGAAATTCCTTAATTTTGCACTTTGAATTTTTACATTTTTAGTTTGCATTTATTTACTGGATAACCTCTATCACAACACCCGCACCAACAGTCCTTCCGCCCTCACGTATCGCAAACCTCAGCTCCTTCTCCATCGCTATCACAGAAATCAGCTCAATCTCAAGCGTCACATTGTCTCCGGGCATTACCATCTCTACACCCTCAGGTAACTGCGCTACCCCTGTTACATCCGTCGTCCTGAAGTAAAACTGCGGCCGGTACCCCTTGAAAAACGG
>JALHSV010000027.1 GCA_022865525.1 Thermodesulfovibrionales bacterium | reverse complement strand
ATCATTGCCGGAAGCCTCTTCTTCCCTTATGGTTTTGCCCGTG
This sequence comes from Thermodesulfovibrionales bacterium, assembly GCA_022865525.1. Lineage (GTDB taxonomy): Bacteria > Nitrospirota > Thermodesulfovibrionia > Thermodesulfovibrionales > SM23-35 > JALHSV01. The sequence continues at coordinate 3,072 of JALHSV010000027.1, read as the reverse complement.
AGTTTCAAGAAAACATCATTCAGCGTCGGCCTCTGGATCCTCACGGAAAGAACCCTTTCACCCAGTGTTCTTATCAGTTCAGGGATACAGGTATCACCTCTGCTGCAGGTCATGTAGAGTGCGTTTTCTTTTTCAGCGACATTCATTCTAAATGTATGTTCGATCTCGTATCTGGCACTTTCATTATCCGTGGTAGTTATGGAGACAACATCACCGCCAACGGTCTTTTTCAGTTCCTCAGGCGAATCTATCGCAATGATTTTCCCGTTATCTATGATTGCGATCCTGTCACAGACCTCTGCTTCTTCCATGTAGTGGGTGGTCATGAAAATGGTTACCTTGTGTTTCCTGGGAAGCCCCGTAATGAATTCCCAGAGATTCGTCCTGCTCTGTGGGTCGAGGCCGAGGGTAGGTTCATCCAGGAAAAGGACTCTTGGCCTGTGAATGAGACCTCTTGCAACTTCGAGCCTGCGCTTCATCCCGCCAGAGAACTTTTTGACAAGGTCGTCTTTGCGGTCATAGAGATCGACAAATTTCAGGACATCGTTAACCCGCTCTTTCATTTCAGCTTTTGGAACAGCGTACAGATAGGCATGAAAGACAAGGTTTTCATAAGCGGTAAGGTCTTTATCGAGCGTTGTGTCCTGAAAAACAATTCCGATAGCTGTCCGTACCCTTGAAGGTTCTTTCATGCAGTCATGCCCTGCGATTAAGGTTCTGCCGGATGTGGGCGAAAGGAGCGTGCAGAGGATGTTGATCGTGGTTGTTTTTCCGGCTCCATTCGGTCCGAGAAACCCGAAGATTGTGCCTTCTTCAACGTCAAATGATATGTCATTGACGGCGGTGATATTGCCGAATCTCTTGACAAGATTTTCTACCTGAATGATCGGCATTTATCTATACCACTCAATTCTGTTTTGCGGGACTTGCCAGTGGATGAAATCATGCCAGATACCGATCGGTGCTTTTTCGACACCCTTGAACCTTTTGTGAAGAACCGGCAGAGCATCCGGGACATAGAGGAAGGTATACGGCTGTTCCTCAGCAAAGATTTCATGAATTCTGTGATATATTTCTGTTCTCTTATGGTGATCAAATGTTCGACGACCGTCGAGCAATAGCTGATCTACTTCCTTATTTGTGTAAGAAATAAAATTGAATTCACCCTCCTTTGTCTTGGAAGAATGCCAGATATCATACATATCAGGATCTCTTGATAAGCCCCAGCCCATGATAATTGCTTCAAATCGCTTCTTATCGATAAATTCATGGAGCATTGCTTGCCACTCAAGGACTTTGATGTTGATGCTAATCCCGATTTTTTTCAGACTTTCCTTGATTATCTGTGCTGTCTTGAGGCGTGCTTCGTTGCCCTGATTTGTTATGACCGTGAATTCAAAAGGCATCCCATTTTTTTCGAGCAGGCCGCTCCGGCCTAATTTCCAGCCGGCCTCTTTCAGGAGCTTTCTTGAGAGATCAGGATCATAGGTGAGGTCTTTGACTTTTGGGTTGTAAGCCCAGGACTCAGGGGGAAAAGGACCTGTGCAGGGTGTTCCATATCCGAGAAGTACCCCGGCAATAATATCCCTTTTATTGATTGCATGGGTAATAGCCTGCCTTACCCGCTTGTCAGAAAACCTTGGATCAAGGAGATTGTATCCTAAATATGTATATCCAAAAGCAGGATATCTGAATTTTTGAAAGTATTTATTGAAGTTTTCTTTGCCGGCCTGGAGCTTATATTGGGGAGGAGTAAGTCCCATAAAGTCTATGCCGCCGAATTTCAGCTCAAGAAACATAGTTGCAGTGTCGGGGATGACCCTCGCGATCAATTTGTTTATCCCAGGTCTACCTTCATAATACGCTTCATTTGCCTCGAGGATTATCTTCTGGCCTGTGACCCATTCCTTAAGTTTATAAGGACCTGTGCCTATAGGATATCTGCTGTATTTTTCATTAGTTATATCTTTACCTTCAAGTATATGTTTAGGCAAAATACCCATCCCCCAGGACTCAAGTGCAGGTGCAAAAGGTTCGTGGTACAAAACTCTTACTGTATACTTGTCCAATGCTTCAACTTTCGTTACAGGGCCATAATTACTGCTGTAAGGCGTTGGAATCTTTGGATCAATTGCTGTGTTGTAAGTGAAAAGAACATCCTCTGATGTGAATTCAACCCCGTCATGCCAGTGGACGCCTTTCCTGAGATGAAATAGTATCTGCAGGCCATCTGGTGAAACCTCCCAGGAATCAGCGAGTTCACCGGTTATCTTGAGATTCTTGTCGTATTTTGTGAGACCATTGAAAATCCATCCGGTGATCTCTCCGGAAGCACTGTCAGAAGCTAAAAGCGGCAGTAATCTTTTTGCATCAGCGAGAGAACCGATGGTTACTGCGCCGGGATTTCTTATTTCGGGTTCTCGTGAACAGGAGAGAAAAAGGAGCGTTATAGCGAAAATACAAAAAATGCAAAAATACTGACAAGTCATTGCGAGGCGAAGCCGAAGCAATCTAAGAATAGTAAAACGGGTATGAGGTGCTTTCAAAAATACCACTTCAGGAAAGAGATTGCTTCGCACATGAAAAGTGCTCGCAATGACAAAGAATTAAAAGAAATATCAACACTTCTTTGAAGGATTTCCCGAATCCCGCTGATTGATCGTCCTTCAGGTAGGTACTCCTAACTTAGGGAAAACAACAAGCATCAGAACAAGCCATACAACCAGTACTACGAAACCTATAATCCAATCCCAATCTTTCATGATTTTCCTTCCTCAGCAATAGAGAATAGATTCTTCGGCTAAACCTCAGAATGACGTCGCATGTCACTCTGAATGAAGTGAAGAGTCTCAATGCTCAATCAATTCAATACGTCACCGAATTTATGGACAAGAGTACTTCGTGCACTATAGAGTCAACATAGCATTATTGTACTATTTTTTATCCACTAAGTTCTTGAGGGAATGTGCATCATGAAAGCCGGGAATAACCCTGCCGTCAGGCATAATCAATGTGGGAGCTCCAGTTATGCCAAGTTTCCCGGCAAGGTTGATATTCTCTTCAAGAACAGTT
>JALHSV010000254.1 GCA_022865525.1 Thermodesulfovibrionales bacterium | reverse complement strand
CTTCATGTTACCCCTCCTAAAGATAGATTTTATCGACACGTAAAGTTACATTTTTCAAAAATCAATGTCAAGGAAATAACGATTCCTTTCATTCAAGGCCCCCGTCACTCAAGCAGATGAGGGAGAAGCTTTCAAACATCTTGTTTCTATTGAATAATTTATCGGCATCACCTTAATCCAGGCAGGATCAGATTTAGTGGAAAAAATCACAGAAAATGCTACAATAGTACACTTCAGACAGGAGGTATGGATTTTGATTTCAACAAGCGACTTCAGAAAGGGTCTCAAGGTAGAATTCAAGGGAGAGCCCTGTGAAATAATCGATTTTCAGCATGTAAAGATGGGAAGAGGCGGAGCGATCGTCAGGACAAAATTTAAAAACATCAAAACCGGCGCTGTCCTTGAAGAGACCTTCCGCTCCGGCGAGAAATTGGAAAGGCCCGGCCTTGAAGAAAAAAGCATGCAGTATCTCTATGCTCAGGATAACTTTTACTACTTCATGGATACGGAGACCTATGAACAGATTCCGCTCACATCCGACCAGCTTGGTGATTTGAAGAATTTTCTCAAGGAAAATATGACCGTCAAAATCCTCTATCACAAAGAGGTGCCGATCAGTGTTGAAATTCCCACTTTTGTTGAACTTGTCGTTTTAAAGACAGACCCTGCGGGATTCAGAGGTGACACAACTTCAGGAGGGAAACCTGCAACTCTGGAGACAGGAGCTGTAGTCAAAGTCCCGTTTCATATAAATGAGGGGGATACCATAAAGATTGACACAAGGACATCAGAATACATAGAAAGGGTAAAATAATGGAACTTGAGGATTTAAAAGAGCTTATCGAACTTCTCAAGGACACAGATATTACCGAACTGCAGATAGAGAAAGAAGGGACAAAGGTCAAGATCAGGAGGGAAAAAATGCTCTCCTCCATTGATATACCTGGCTATAAGTCTTCGGCCTTGCACGAAAAAATCATAGCCGAAACTGAAGAAGAGGCCCAGAGGCTGGTAACCATTACCTCACCGATCGTGGGCACATTCTACAGGGCGCCTACACCTGAAGCAAACCCGTTCGTCGAAGTCGGAGCAAAAGTCAAAAAAAATCAGGTCCTTTGCATTGTTGAGGCAATGAAACTCATGAATGAAATCGAGAGCGAAGCCGACGGTATTATCGTCAAGATATTAATCGAAAACGGACAGCCCGTTGAATACGGCGAGCCGCTGTTTCTCATTGAGCCTGTATAATCCGAGAACTGTCTCATCATGAAAACATTCAAAAAGATTCTTATAGCTAACCGGGGAGAGATTGCGGTTAGAGTCATCCGTGCCTGCAGGGAGAACGGGATTAAAACTGTTGCAGTGTATTCCGAGGCGGACAGGGAATCCCTCCATGTGCGGCTTGCTGATGAATCCGTATGCATCGGACCTGCGAATGTGGCACAGAGCTATCTGAATATCCCCGCGATACTCAGCGCCGCTGAGATAACCGATGCCGATGCCATTCACCCCGGCTATGGCTTTCTCTCCGAAAACTATCATTTCGCCGAAGCGTGTACCACTTCCGGCATAACATTCATCGGCCCGACCTCTGAAAATATCAGGCTTGGGGGCGACAAGGCAAAGGCACGGCAGATCATGAAGAGAAAAGGCGTGCCTGTTGTTTCGGGGAGTGACGGCCCCGTTCCCAATGAGGAGATTGCCATAAAGGTCGCGAAAAAGATAGGATTTCCCATTGTCCTGAAGGCTTCTGCCGGAGGAGGAGGACATGGCATGAAGATCGTCAAGGAGGAAAAAGACCTTGAGCAGTCCTTCTACATGGCTCAGCGGGAGGCCCTCACGGCTTTTGGGAACAGTGAAATTTACATAGAAGAATATATCCCTGAACTGAGGCATGTCGAAGTGCAGATTGTTGCAGATAGCAAGGGTAATACCCTCTATCTTGGTGAAAGGGATTGTACGATACAGAGACGTCATCAGAAACTGATAGAGGAATCACCGTCACCGATTTCAACAACAGAAAAATTTAAGAAACGGATTGGTGAACTCGGGGTAAAGGCAGCCCGTGCAATCAAATACAGGAATGCGGGCACTGTTGAGTTCATCGTTGATCCAAAAGGCGACATGTATTTTATAGAGATGAACACCCGCATTCAGGTGGAACATCCTGTCACAGAGGCAGTTACCGGTATCGATATCATCAAGGAGCAGATAAAACTTGCAGCGGGACTTCCGCTCGAATACAGACAGAACCAGATAAAACCGTCAGGTCATTCCATAGAATGCCGGATCAACGCAGAAGATCCTGAACGGTTCATTCCCTCACCCGGCACAATCACTTTTCTGTCCCTCCCCGGTGGTCCGGGTGTGAGGGTGGATACCGCAATATACAGCGGGTATGTCATACCGTCTCACTACGATTCACTCATTGCCAAGCTGATCGTGTACGGGAAAGATCGTTCAGAGGCAATTATGAAAATGAGGAGCGCGCTTGAAGAATTCATCATTGAAGGGGTGAATACAACCATACCGTTCCATAAGCGGGTCATGAATAATCCTGATTTTATCAGTGGAAATTTTCACACCAATTTCATAGAGAAACTCAATAGCACCCGGGAAAATGTCTAGCCGTTATGTACTTAGGCGGTCTTTGCTTTATCACTGATCATAAGGTATGCGGTCTCTCCTATGAGGGTATGGTACGTTTGGTGCTCGAATCCGGGGTACAATGGGTGCAATACAGGGACAAGGAAGGATCGAGACGGGACATTTACAGGAATGCCCTGAACCTCAGGAGCATCACAAGGGATCATAACGCTGTATTCATAGTCAATGACCATACTGATATTGCACTCGCCGTTGACGCAGACGGGGTTCATCTCGGTCGGGATGACCTCCCTGCACAGAAAGCCCGTGAAATACTCGGCAAAGACAGGCTGATCGGCGTCTCAACCCACACGATAGAACAGGCAGTCGACGCCGAAGCATCAGGTGCCGACTATATCGGCTTTGGCCCCATTTTTCGTACAGAGACGAAAGATGCCGGCAGTCCAAAAGGGATTGCCTTACTTGCTCAGGTGAGAAGCCGGATACACATACCGATTGTTGCAATAGGCGGCATTAATCTTGATAACGTACGATCGGTTTTAGCGGCAGGTGTTGATGCAGTTGCCGTGGCATCAGCAATTCTCAATGCCGATATCAAAGAAAATGCAGGAAGGTTTCTTGATATTATTCATTCCCCGGGAGGTTAACATGGAAAAAATCCTTTTCTTCCTCTTGTCACTGTGCCTCTTATCCTTTGGCTGCCAGAAGAAAGAAGATGTGATCAGGATTGGTCTTGCCGGTCCCATGACCGGTGATCAGGCAAAGATGGGTATGGATTTTAAAAATGGTGCGACCCTTGCAGTTGAAGAGTGGAACAGTAGGGGCGGTGTCCTCGGCAAAAAAATTGAGTTGATCGTCAGCGATGACCAGCATGATCCGAAACAGGCTGTCTCTGTCGCAAATAAAATGGTGAATAAAGGCGTGGCAGGAATCATCGGCCACTTCAATTCAAGCTGTTCCATCCCCGCCTCTGATGTCTATAACAGGGCAGGGATTCCCATGATCACTCCCGGGTCAACGAACCCGCAGCTTACAGAAAAAGGATACAGAAATGTGT